>JABWAJ010000267.1 GCA_013361075.1 Saprospiraceae bacterium
GGTTTATTTCTACTTTTTGAGCCCAAAAAGTAGACAAAAAGGCTTGTCGCCATAATGCGCCCTGGTTCTCAGGCTTGAATGCCAGAAAAACTGACGATTTGATCTTTATCCTGGCTTCAGGTTGGCTCCTCAGCTCGCCGCTGATTTTTGCCAGGTTTTCATGTCAAAAGCACAGATGTATCTGGCTGATGTTCATTGTTTAACCTGCACAAAGGTCCCTGAAAGGCAAAAATAGGCGCCTCACCCGCAACCCTGCCCACCGCGAGCCGATCCACCTTTCGGGGCGCTGTATGGCGACTCCATGCGACAAGATTGCAGGTTCCAATGAAGTGCTGACAAGCTCGTTTTCATCACATGGTGTGTCGAATTTATTCACTGCTTTTATGCACTGCCGATGCTCGGCGGTAATGGGGACGGCTGGTTTGACGTTTGGATGCTGGTTGTTCAAACCTGCAAATATCCCTTCAGGCGCTCGCGCAAAATCTTCAGGGCCTTGCCCATTTGATTTTCAACAGTTTTGACGGAGATGCCCATCTGGCGGGCAATTTCAGGGTAGGTCAGTTCTTCAAACCGGCTAAGCTGGAAGACGGCGCGGCATTTTGGCGGCAAGCCGTTAATGGCCTCGTGAATGTTCAGATTCAATTCATCGTGAAGGAAAACCGCTTCGCCGTCGGCACTGGTACCGGAAGGGGTTTGTGGCGTGAGCTCCTCCTGCTCGAAGCGTTGGTTTCGGCGCAGCCAGGCTAAGGCTTCATTAATGGCCATGCGGCGCAGGTAAGCCGGCACGGAGGAAGTGATTTCAATTTGCTCCCGTTTTTCCCAAAAACGCACAAAAACCTCCTGAGACAGGTCTTCCACAAGCAAATTATCTGTAATAAAGCGGTTGATCGTGCGACAAACCAACCCATAGTGCTGTTGAAAGAGCACTTTAAGCGCCGTTGAGTCGCCTTGTTTGAAGCGACGCAACAAATCGTCGGGTATGTGTTGGTTTTCCTGCATTCGTAAAAACGGCGGCAAATAAGTCCGGCAATATTAAACAAATCGTGCATTCGGGGTATCTCTCCTTCGACAGACTGCTGAAAAAGGTAGAAGTATACCCAATATATTCACCAGAGACCGATAAGGCACAAGATAAATTAAAGCTGCCTGATTTCCGGAACCTGTAAATCCTGGTAACCTCAATTTAACAATTTCAACTGCTGTGATAAGAAAACGCTAACGCAGACCAGCTCCGGCACAACTTTTTAGGGACATACTTTATTTTTACTTGGGCAAACTAAAAGAAGGCATGATCGAACACTTAGTGAGGGACAATATTCTTCGGCTAACACCTTATTCATCGGCAAGAAGTGAATTCAAAGGCACGGCCAGCGTTTTTATAGATGCGAATGAAAACCCTTTTGATACGGGCCTGAACCGCTATCCGGACCCCCTCCAGTGGAAATTAAAAGCGCAGATCGGCGCCTGGCGGAGGGTGGAGGCAGAGCATATTTTTCTCGGCAACGGCAGCGACGAAGCCATTGACCTGCTGGTGCGCATTTTTTGCGAACCGGGCCGGGATCACATCGTAATTGTGCCGCCCACCTACGGCATGTACCAGGTTTCAGCAGATATTGCCAATGTGGCGGTGCGGAGCGTTCCTTTGCAAAACACTTTCCAACCCGATGTGGAGGCCATCCTCGCGCAGTCTGATGCACACAGCAAACTGCTGTTTTTGTGCAGCCCCAATAACCCGACCGCAAATGATATGGAACCCGGGCGCCTGCGCCGGCTCATCGCAGGATTTCCGGGCATCGTGGTTGTAGACGAAGCCTATATTGATTTTTCCGCCCAATCCAGCTGCATCGGCTGGCTGAAGGAATTCCCGAATTTGGTGGTGCTGCAAACATTTTCCAAAGCATGGGGGCTGGCTGGAATCCGGCTGGGCATGGCCTTTGCTTCGGAAGAAATCATCGCCCTTTTCAACAAAGTGAAACCGCCTTACAACGTCAACGAACTGACCCAGCGTGCTGCCCTTGAAGCTTTAACGGATAAAAACAGGCAGGAAGAATGGGTACGCACCATCCTCTGGCAGCGAACTTTGCTGACGCAGTTTTTGTCCGGACTGGAATATGTGGAGCGCATCTACCCGTCAGATGCCAATTTCCTGCTGGTGAAAGTGCGCGATGCCAATGGTCTCTACCGCTATCTGGCAGACCTGGGAATTATTGTACGCAACCGGTCTTCCGTGCCAGGTTGCGAGGGCTGTCTGCGCATCACAGTGGGTACGCCGCAGGAGAATGAAAAGTTGCTGGAGGCATTGGTGGGGTTTTGTTAAGGGGTAAAGGGCAAGTTGGCAAATGGGCAAACACGCAAGTTGGCAAACATGCAAATTGGATGTTTTCGATATTGCCTTTTGCCAATTTGCCTCTTGCCAACTTGCCTCTTGCCAACTTGCCTCTCGCCAATTTGCCTCTTGCCAATTTGCCTCTCGCCAATTTGCCTTTTTCAACTTAGCTCAAATCAAGCCTGGCCATAAACTCTTCCCGGAATCCCCGCCCGATCGGGAGCCTTTCGCCAGCCACATAGACTTCGTTGCCGACAATCTTTTCGATGTGCTGAAGGTTCACAATATAAGATTTGTGGATCCTGCAAAAATTTTCAGCGGGCAATAAATCGAGCCAAAAACGCAGGGTATACGACAGGAAATGATTTTTACCGCTGGTGAAAATCCGGGTAAAATCGTCTTCCGAGCGGATGTACCGGATGCTGTCGAATTCAATTTTGATGATGGTATGGTCTGATTTGACAAATGCATAACCGGGAGAAGCAGATGGTTTTTCTGCAGCCGGGGAGTCTGCCGCAACCGGATTCGGGTGGTAAATCACTTTTGAAACCGCCTTTACAAAGCGCTCGAAAGAAATGGGCTTGAGCAGGTAGTCCGTGATGTCGTATTCATAACCCTCTAAGGCGTATTCCGAAAAAGCGGTGGTCAGGATAACTTTGGGTTTGTAGGGCAAAATTTTCAGGAAGTCCATTCCCGAAATTTTAGGCAGATGGATGTCTAAAAAAATCAATTCTACGGGTTGGTTACGCAGAAACTCCAGGGCCGCCAATGGGTCGGTAAAAGAACCCAGCAGTTCCAGTTCGCCAATGTCGTCAATGTACCGTTGCAGGATACGCTGCGCGGGAAGCTGGTCTTCAATGATGATGCAACTACAGCGGCGGTTACTGGATGTTTTCATGATTGGAATGGTTTGTGTGCCAGATCCAGCTCCAGATCCACATGATAAACCCCGTCTTCAGCAAAGGTTCTCAATCTGTGTTTATCCGGATATAACAACGTCAGTCGCTTTTGTACGTTTTCCAGACCGATGCCTTTGAGCAGGTGTTTTTCGGCGCTGTTCACCGTTTTCGAAAACGTGTTGGCGCATTGAAAATGGAGGTTATTTCCTTCAATTTTGGCAAAAATGCGGATAAAGATGTCTTCTGACTGGCTGGAAAGGCTGTGTTTGAAGCAATTTTCCACAAAAGCAATCAGGATGAGCGGGGCGATGACTTTGGAGTGCGTTTGGCCTTCAACAGAAAAAATGACTTCTCCCCGGCTTTCCATCTGCAATTCCTGAAGGCGGATGAAGTCCTCCAGATATTTTAAATCTTTTTCCAACGGCACAAAATTTTCCCTGCTTTCATACAGGATATAGCGCATGATGGCGGAAAGCTGCAACACGATTTCGGGTGCTTTCGGCGAATTTTCCTGCACGTAGGAGTACAGGTTATTGAGGTTGTTGAACAAAAAATGCGGATTGAGCTGCGACTTGAGGAATTGAAGCTGACTCTCTAATTTTTCCTTTTCTGATTGCTCCAATTGTGATTGCTTCTTCAGGTTGTCCCAGGCCAGTTTAAATCCTACAAAAAACAAAATAATCGGCCCGATTTCTGCCAAACTGAAAAGAATGCCCGGAAACCGGCTGGCCATGCGGCTTTGCGGAAAAAAAATCTGCTCCAGCACCAATTCTTCCAGGGCAATGACCACCGCGACGACCAACAAGCTCAACAGGATAAATTGAATGTAGCGCTTGCGGTAAAAAAAGTACGGCATGAGCCAATAATTGATAAAAACAATGGCTAAAAAATAGGTGCCCGCAAAAACAAATTCGTGGAGGCGGATTTGCGGTTCGTCCTTCCCAAATGCGATGACCATAAAATAGAGCACCCACAGAAAGAGGTTGAAGGCAGCCTCTGTGGAAAACCATTTCTGAAGTTTACTGTTGAGTCGCGACATGGGGGCAAAATTCGCATAATTGCAGGATACCGCAAACGATTAGGGAGATGAGACCGGCAATCAACAGAAAAGAAGGGGTGAACAACCGAATAGGTGTGGTGTTTACACTTACCCCTTAAAATGTGTCGCTTACCGATCTTTCTTGTACAGACATTAAATATCTCCCACCTTTGCTCCGTAGAATTCAGAACAGTCTTTCTACCCTATACTTTCTACTACATACCAATTCAACAATCATGAGAAACCTCCCAATTGCGCTTTTTACCCTCTTGGCACTATGCTTTTCTGTCACCCTTATTGCCCAAAAGCAGGTGCGTCTGATCGGAAAAGTAGTGGATGCAGCCACTCAGGCTCCTCTGAGCTACGCCACCATTAGTCTTTTTGAGTTGAAAGACAGCACCTTAGTAGCGGGCAACATCACCGACGATACCGGCCTTTTTAGCATAGAAGCTGCGCCGGGTGTTTACTTCGCCAAAATCGAGTTCCTGTCGTATCAAACCAAAACCATAGCCAGTTTGACCATCTCCGGGGATAAAAACACGGGGGATATGGGGATCATTGCGCTTCAGGCGCAGGCAACCACGCTGAATGAAGTGGTGGTACAGGCTGAAAAAAGCCAGATGCAGATGTCGCTTGATAAAAAAGTGTTCAATGTGGGCAAAGACCTGGGCAATGCCGGGGGGAATGCTGCCGATGTATTAGACAATGTACCTTCCGTACAGGTAGATGTGGAGGGAAACGTGAGTTTGCGTGGCAGTGACAATGTACGCATCCTGATAGACGGAAAACCTTCCGGACTGATTGGCCTGGGCAGCTCCAACGGATTGCGCCAGCTGCCGGCAAACCTGATTGATAAAGTGGAGGTAATTACCAACCCGTCGGCCCGCTACGAAGCGGAAGGCATGTCGGGCATCATCAATATTGTATTGAAAAAAGATGTGCGGACGGGGGTCAACGGCTCGTTTGACCTCACAACGGGCTACCCGGACAACCATGGGGCGGCCATCAACCTGAACTACCGCACCGCCAAATTAAACCTGTTCTCCAATTACGGCCTAACCTGGCGCAACAGCCCGGGCGATGGTTCGCTCTATCA
Organism: Saprospiraceae bacterium; assembly: GCA_013361075.1. GTDB lineage: Bacteria > Bacteroidota > Bacteroidia > Chitinophagales > Saprospiraceae > JABWAJ01. Next base: position 5,361 of record JABWAJ010000267.1, read on the forward strand.
GGAAGTTTACAGCAATGATACCACCTTCATCACCACTCAGGTAAGCGACCGTGAACGTGGCGGGTGGTCGAACAACGTACGGGTCGGTGCCGATTATTTCATCAACGACAAAAACACACTGACCGGCGCCTTCACGTACCGGGGTGGCAAACAAACCAACCTGTCGCTGCTGGAATACCGCGATTACCTGACGAACCTCGGCAACCCAACGGCCATTTCGCTGCGAACTGATGATGAAAAAGAAGACGCGCTGAATTACGAATACGCGCTGACCTACAAAAGGACTTTTGAAAAACAAGGCCATGAATTAACAGCAGATGTGCGCTACCAGGACAACGATGACACCGAAAACTCGGACCTGGCCGAACGTTTTTTCATGCCTGACTTTACCCCCTCTGGTACAGCCGATCTGGCTCAACGGTCTTACAACAGAGAACGCGAGCAGTTGCTGGCAGGCCAGGTTGACTACGTTCAGCCGGTGGGGAAAGACGGGAAGTTGGAAATGGGTTTGCGCAGTACGTTCCGGGATATTGCCAATGATTTCTTAGTAGAAGAATACGCCAACGATGCCTGGGTTGTTTTCCCGGGATTGAGCAACGATTTCCGTTATAATGAAAATATCCACGCAGCTTACCTGATCTTTGGCAATAAAAAAGGAAAGTTTTCCTACCAGGCGGGGCTGCGCACCGAATACAGCGATGTGACCACGGAATTGCTGCAAACCAGTGAGGTTAACGCCCGCGATTACCTGAGCATTTTCCCAAGCATGCACATCACTTACGACCTGCCTTCACAAAATGCGGTGCAATTGAGTTACAGCAGAAGGTTGCGCCGCCCGGGTTTCCGCGAACTGAATCCTTTTTCTTCGTTCAGCGACAACCGGAACTTTTTCACCGGTAACCCTGACCTTGACCCTGAGTTCACCGATATCGTCGAAATGGGACACATCAAATACTGGGAGCAGGGGTCACTGAGTTCTTCTGTTTATTACCGCTACACCAGCGGCAAAATTGACCGCATCCGCACCCTGAACGAAGACGGTGTCACCTTCCTCACGCGCCCGGAAAACCTGCTGTCAGAGAATGCCTACGGTCTGGAATTTGTAGTTTCCTACAACCCGTTCAAATGGTGGACGATGAATGGCAGTTTCAATTTTTATCGTTCCATTGTTGATGGTGGAAACCTTGGCGAAAGTTTCCGGAGTGATACCTATGCCTGGTTTACGAGGGGCACCTCCAGGTTTACCATTTTTAAAAATACAGACCTGCAAGTGCGATTTGATTACCGGGCACCGGAACAAACTACCCAGGGTTTACGTAAAGCCATGTACAGCATTGACCTTGGAGCCAGCCGCGATATCCTGAAACAGAAAGGTACATTAACGCTTAGCGTTCGGGATTTGCTGAATTCGCGCCGCATGCGTTCCATTTCGGAAGGGGATGATTTTTATGCAAATACAGACTTCCAGTGGCGTGCACGCCAGATCACCCTCACGCTGAGCTACCGCCTGAATCAGTCCAAACAGCGCGGAAACGACAAAAGGCGGGATGAAGACGGCGGTGGAGAGAATATGATGTACTGAGCAGGATAGCAATCCGGGGTGTTTTTTATCTTTGGTGCATCAGTTCTTAATTACCGGTAATCCTTGATAAAAAAACAACCAAAGGGTTATGAATTCTGGTATTGCCCGCTTGCTGGTCTTATTGCCTGCGCTTTTGGCGTATGGTTATACCTTATTGGCCCAGCAGGCAGGTATAGAAATGCTGACCGCCCGGGAAGGTTTGTCGCAGGGTTATATCAGCAATATTTTTCAGGACAGCGAAGGATTCATCTGGGTGGGCACGAAAAACGGCCTCAATCGCTTCGACGGCTACCGCTTCGAAGAATTCACCTTCGACCCTTACGACGAGTACACCCTCGGACACGATTACATCAATACCATTAATGAACGCGGGGAGTTCTTAATTCTGGGTGCCAATAAGGGCGGGCTCAATTTGATGTATAAAAAAACGAGGAGGGTATTCCGCATTCCCTTTAACCAGTTGGTAGCCTCCCCCGAAAATGTGGATGGCGCTGTTTTCTGGACGGAATTCGATGCGTATGGAAACCTTTGGGTACAGGTCAATCGGCCCGACCTCGGAAATTATCTGACCAAAATAACTTTTCCGGAAGGATTTTGGCAGAAACAACCTGAAAACGCCGACTGGTTGAAAACCTTGAAGTTATGGGGATGGCCGCATTGGGTT
>JABWAJ010000268.1 GCA_013361075.1 Saprospiraceae bacterium
GGTACAAGTGATCGAACTCATGTCAATTTCAAAACTTCCGCCGGTCAGTTTGCCACCATCAATATTCAGTTTACCTGACTTCACTTTCACATTACCGGTGTGCGATCCGGTTACTTTGTAGCCATTCCATACAATATTGCTGGATGTAATATCCACATTGTAGTTGGTAGAAACAAGCGCGAAGGACATGGCGGCCAAAGCCAAAACCGGAAGGACAAAAAGTCTTTTCATGTTGCTAAATTTATTGGTGAATGAATGAATTACTCGATTGAACATTTGGTTATCTTGAGATTTGAGGATTCAAATATTTGAGGCAATCGCCATCAAATATTTCCACCCCTCAACCCAGAATCACACTCCTCATAGAAATGGACCCGAGGTCAAATTTTTCATTAAAGAACTGAAGATTGTCTGTTTTATTCCGCAGCCCGAGCACATACATCAACGGCAAATAATGGTCGTTGGTTGGATGGGCCATTTGGGCAACGCGTCCGGACTGCTGATAGTTAACAAGCGATTGGTGGTCTTGGTTTTCAATTTTTTCTTTTACGAATGCATCAAACTCCAGGGCCCAATCGGGTGCTGCTCCATTTTGTGAGATGGCGCGCAGGTTGTGAACGATGTTGCCACTACCTATAATCAGGACGCCTTTGGTGCGCAAAAAAGCCAGTTCGCGTGCCAGGTCATAGTGATATTGCGGAGACTTGTAATAGTCAATGCTCATTTGAAAAACCGGAATTTTTGCTTCCGGGAACATAGGCTTCAGCACACTCCAGGTACCGTGATCCAATCCCCATTCAAAGCTTTCATGAACGGGAGTCGTTTTTACTTGCTCGACAACCATTTTCGCATAATCCACAGCGCCGGGTGCCGGGTATTGCTGCTGAAACAACTCATCGGGAAAACCGCCGAAATCGTGGATCGTTTCCGGGTATTCGTTCATGGAGACGTGAGTACCCCGGGTCAGCCAATGCGCTGAAATGGACAAGATGGCTTTTGGCGGAGCTAGTTTTTGCCCCAATTCCACCCAACTTTTGCGCCACGGGTTGTCCGTAATGGCGTTCATTGGATTGCCATGGCCAAGGAACAGCACCGGCATGGTGTCGCTGGTCTCTAAGGTATCCGTGAGCTGCCCAAAGTCTTTCAGTTTCATCGCTGCAAATGCAAGTGGCAAGGCTGCCGTTAGTTTCAGAAACGATTTTCGGTTCATGCCCGATGGGTTTGGTTAAGCCTGTTTCGTCAATTCAATGAATGCTTCGATTTTTACTTCTTCGCTTACCGTCAGTCCGCCGGCTTCTGTGATGGCATTCCACTTCAAACCAAAGTCAGTGCGGTTGATTTTTCCGCTTAGTTCGAAGCCCGCTTTAATACTACCCCATGGATCTTTGTGCGTGCCATTGTACTCAACGGCAAGTTGAACCGGTTGAGTAACACCGCGAATGGTCAGATTGCCGTTCAATTCGTAAGCATTGCCTTTGATTTGCCGGAAAGATGTAGATGCAAAACCCATCACCGGGTGTTGTTCTGCATCGAAAAAGTCGGCGCTTCTCAGGTGTTCGTCGCGGTGTTCGTTGCCCGTTGTAACAGAAGCGGTTTGCGCTTCAAAAGAGATGAATGCATCCTGGAAATCATCATTTTCTGATTCTACAGTAGCAGTAAAGTCGGTAAACTTCCCCGTTACAGTAGAGATCATGAGGTGTTTTACCTTGAAGTTAATCTCGCTGTGGGCGAGGTCAATTGCCCATTGGCTTGCTATAGCTTGTGTTTGCATGATTTTGCGATTTTTTTCGTAAAATTAATGAGGCAAAGTTACCGGCCTCAAAGCCAGGCTACCAATAAGGCAGGTTAAGAAATTCAATTGATGTAGATCAAGATTTGGACCGATCACTGCGCATGGTTCCTTCTTTTCTAAGGCGGCTAAGGCTTTCGGGAGCAATGCCTAAATAGGATGCAATGTGGTGATTGGCAACGCGTTGCACAACTTTTGGGTAACGTTCCATGAACTCCAGATAGCGGTCGTAGGCAGGTTGGCTCATCACAGAAAGTAGTCTGTTTTGGGTTGCGACAAGGGAATTTTGAATGATGATTCGAAAAAATCGCTCGAATTTTGGCAATTCAGCGTATAACCGTTCCTGGTCTTCATAGTGGATTTGGAGGATGTCGCAATCTTCCAGGCACTCGATATTCAACCGTGCGGGTGTTCCGGTGGTAAGGGCCGCCATATCCCCAATCCACCAGTCTTCCAGCGCAAACTGAATGATGTGTTCCTTTCCGGAATTATCTGCTTTGAAAGCCCGTAAGCATCCTTTAACTACATAATAGGAATAATGGGTATGGTCGCCCTGCTGAACAAGGTATTGGCGTTTGCGCAGTTTCCGGGCAGTCATAAACGTCAGGAAATGCTCGAATTCTGCATCGCTCAACGAAATGTGGCGTTCAATGTTTTTACGGATGTCTCCGTGCATAATGGTTGATATTGCTGGTGGATGTATTGGCAATAGTAGCCATTGAAAGATTGAAAGAATGAAACAATGCTTTTGCTAAAACGGTTGTGCTCACAAAATTGCAGTCAATACAACTTACAAAAATTAGAATCCTTATCTTCGCACCCGCATTTCAAAATGTCTTACATCTTATACCTAAACATTTAATATCTTTATATTGACATGGGACGCGCATTTGAATATCGCAAGGATCGAAAAATGAAACGGTGGTCGGGAATGGCTAAGGCATTTACCCGAATCGGAAGGGAAATTGCCATGGCTGTTAAGGAAGGTGGCGGAGATCCGAATTATAACGCCCGCCTGCGGATGGCCATCCAAAACGCCAAAGCTGCCAACATGCCCAAAGCCAATGTTGAAAATGCCATTAAAAAAGCGACTTCAAAAGACGCGGAAGATTACGATCAGGTATTGTATGAAGGCTATGCTCCGCATGGTATTGCACTCATGGTGGAGACGGCTACCAACAACATCAACCGCACCGTCGCCAATGTGCGCCACGTCTTTTCCAAATATGGAGGCAGCCTGGGCACTTCTGGTTCGGTTGAATTTATGTTTCAGCACAGGGGCGTCATCAAAATCAAATCTGATGGTGTTAACCTTGAAGATCTGGAACTGGAGTTGATTGATTTCGGGCTGGAAGAAATTCAGCCGGAAGAAGAAGAGGGTTTGTTGGCGTTATACACAGATTTCAGTAACTTCGGCTCGTTGCAAAAAGCTTTGGAAGAACGCAACATTGAAGTGGAAAATGCTGAAGCGATCCGAATCCCTGTTCATGCCAAAAAACTGGATGATGCTCAGGCGGAAGACGTGATCCGGTTGATTGAAAAAATGGAAGAAGACGATGACGTTCTCAACGTATTCCACAATATGGACATGAGCGAATAATTTTTTCACAGGTGCAGCGGTTGTGCAAAAGTGCCGAATTACTTTTTCTCAACCGCCTTTCCACTCTAATTGATCCTTGCAATGGAACTGAAAATTTATCAGGTAGATGCTTTTTCGGATCGCTTGTTTAGCGGCAATCCGGCAGCTATTTGTCCCTTGCAGGAGTGGTTGCCTGATGACCTGTTGCTTGCCATATCCCAGGAAAATAACTTGTCGGAAACAGCCTATATTGTTCCGGAATCAAATGGCTACCGGATTCGGTGGTTCACACCGACAACGGAAGTGAAACTTTGCGGACATGCTACGCTGGCGGCGGCGCATGTGCTGTACAAACACCTTGGTTACGAGGCTGATCAGGTTGTTTTTCATACCCTCAGCGGCCTGCTTATGGTGCAACGCACCGAAGGAGGTTACATGATGAACTTTCCCGCTGATACGTTGCGTCATGTTTCAGCTCCGCTGGCGCTCATAGTTGCGCTGGGACTTACGCCTTCAAAAGTTTTCCTCGGACGGGAAGACTACCTGGTTGTACTCGAAAACAGCCAGCAGGTGGCCGGGCTTAATCCCGATTTTTCTGCCATGCGCCGCCTTCAGGGGCGGGGCGTTATTGTCACAGCGCCTTGCGAAGACAATAGCGCTGATTTCATTTCCCGTTGTTTTTATCCCAATGCCGGAATTGACGAAGACCCCGTTACGGGTTCTGCACATACGACCATGACGCCCTATTGGGCAGAGCGGTTGGGCAAAACTGAGCTTTTTGCCCGCCAGATTTCGCGCCGTGGAGGTACCATGAAGTGCAAAATGATGGACGACCGTGTTCAACTCATTGGCCAGGCTGTTACTTACCTGACAGGGTTGGCCCACATATAAATTGCGTTTCAGGCAGATTGACGACGTAGTTCTGAAAACCGCACCATCCGCTGCCGAAGCAGGGTAAAGCCAATTGCTGCCGAAACACAGCAACCCATCAACACGTGCCAGAGTGTTGAATAGCCATAATCTTCCACTATTTTCAGACCAATAATTGGAGCCAGCACATGCGCAGCTGAATAGGCCATTGCGTATAATGCCATGTATTGACCCCGGTTTTCCGGACGGGAGCGCGAAACGGCAAACGAATTGGTGAACGGCATGTTCAGGATTTCCCCAAAAGTGATGATGACCATAGCAAAGATGGCTAAGGGTAAAATATGGGGAAAAAAGTTGAACACCCAAAACGACAGGCCAATGAGCAGCGTCCCTGAACGGATGACGCGCAATGGCGGCAATTTCGATTCCAGCGAATAAACGATGGGCATTTCAAGCGCCGCAATCAACAAACCGTTGAGTGCGAGCAACCATCCGATCTCCGATTCGTTTAACAAAAAATCTTCTTTTAAAAAAACCGGGAGGGTCGAAAACAACTGCATGAACGAAAATGCACTGATGGCAGTGATGAGGATGAACCAAAGGTAAAATTTATCCCGGTAAGCAGAGCCGGCCACCGGCTTATCGTGATGGCTGGGTTCTTCCTGTACAGCTTCTTTTTTTTCTGCCAGGAAGATGCGCATTAAAATGGCGGAAGCGATACAGGTAAGACCGTCAACCCAAAAAAGCCAGCTATAGCCTTTTGTTCCGGCTAAAATTCCACCTACTGCCGGCCCAACAGCAAAACCAAGGTTTACGGCCAATCGCAACAAAGAAAATGACCTGGTTCGGTTGGCCGGAATGCTGTAAAAAGAGGCCGCAGAAATATTGGCCGGCCGGAAAGCATCTGCAACCATACTGAGTACAAATACAGCGACGCACAGCCATTCAAATTCGCGAATCGTTGCCAGTAAAATAAACAGCAACCCACTGACAAATAAGGTCCAGAACATGACCCGGTAGTAACCGATCCGGTCGGTCAAATAACCACCGAGGTAAGTGCCAAGAATGGAACCCATTCCAAAACAGCCCATAACAATCCCTGTACGGCCTTTGCTGAAATCGAGTTCCTGAGTGAGGTAAACGGTAAGAAAAGGTAGCACCATAGTGCCACTCCTGTTGACGAAAGAAACGAAAGCCAGCAACCAAATGTCTTTGGACAGGCCACTGAAAGAGTTTTTGTAGAGGGTGAAAAGGTGTCGTAGCAGCGCCATTTCGGGTGATTCTTTTGCGAAACTAACAGCGCAACAGGGTCGGAAAGTTCAGTTTGAAGAAAAATATAAAGCGCAAAAGGAAAGTTGGCAAAGGGCAGTTTTATAAAGCCGGCTACGGATTTGCGTACTGGCTGCTGCCCTTTGCCTTCGGGAAATCCCGGAATTTATTTTTATGCCCCTGTTAGATCCTCAATACTGGCTTGAGGCGCGGTAGTCATGACCGATTGGATGCCGTTTTCCATCGTCGCTTTGGACGCATACATCTGGCTAGAGCCAATGACCTGCTTATTGGCTGCAAGCAAGTTGAAGTGAAACTTGCCGTTTGCTGCCTCCTTTCTCTCAAAATTGGCATCGCTGGTGGCATTGGTTTTTACGGATTCTACCCCATTTTTACAGCTGGCTTTGCTGGCATAAGCCTGGCTTGACAGAATAATCTGGCCATTGCCCGCCTTAAGCCGGAAGTAGAACTTGTCGCTCGTTTCGCTTTGAAATATCTCAAACTTCATCCTGAATAGATTTTAATGATGAATATGTCGCATAAAAATAGGCAAAGGTCGAAGAATGACAAATATTTTGTGTGCATATTGTGTTTACCCCTTATTTTTGTCTAAAACTTACCTGTATGAAATACCTGGCTTCCCTTTTTACGCTTTTGATTGTCAGTGCAATAGCTGTTGCACAAGACGATGGAAGCAATCCATGGCGCATGTACCTGAACGGCAATTTCCAGTTGGGAATTCCGCAACAGGATTTCAAAGAAAACCTTGACCGGATAGGCATTGGCGGAGGCGGATTGTTGTTGTTCCAACTCGGTAAAATGCCCTTGTATGCAGGGGCAGAGTTTTCCGGAATGTCTTACGACCGCGAATCGAATGACTACGTGGTCAATGTCGGCGGCTTTCTGAAAGACTACGAACTTCGCACCAGCAACAGCATTTTTATGATGCACGGCATGCTGCGCGTACAACCTAACATCAATGGCCCTGTCCGGCCTTATATTGATGGCATGGTGGGTACAAAAAACCTGTACACCCGTACCCGCCTCATTGAAGAAGACGACAACGGCAACCCCGACGACAACCAGGAAGAAAGCCGCATTGAGCGTGGCGACTGGGCCTTTAGCTACGGTGGTGCTTTGGGCATCCAATTCGACGTTTCCCGTTCACAGGGCATTTTGCTCGACCTGCGCTGCGCTTTTCTCCCCGGCGGGAATGCGACTTATTTAGTGCGCAAACCTGGTGACAATGTCAACTACGACGAACCTATTGACGCCTTCGAAGAAAAATCTTCTCCAACAACCCTTTTGATGCCCCAGATAGGACTGACTTTTCTTTTAAGCAGCTTTTCAGACAGCGACAGTGATGATTATTAGGGCGAAATGGACACCCGGTTGCCTGAAGCGTACCATCCTGTTCTTGTGCGCTTTAGGTGCCTGGGGGGGCGATTTGTTGGGCCAGACGGATACGGTAAAGTTAGCAATCACCCGCCTGACGGGGGATTTCTACGTTTATACCACCTGGAACAAATACAGGGGAATTTCTTTTCCCTCCAATAGCATGTATGTGGTGACCGACGCAGGTGTTGTCATGATTGACATCCCCTGGGATCCTGCCCAGCGCGGACCTTTGCTCGACAGCATTCGCGTACGCCATCAAAAGGAGGTGACGATGTGCCTCTCCACCCATTTTCATGACGACCGTACTGGTGGGCTGGACTGGTTCCGGGAGCGGGGCATTGCTACCTGGAGTTCAAAACAAACATTAGACTCGTGCAGGGTGCGTGGCGAACAACAGGCTGAATTTTATTTTGAAAAGGACACGCTGTTCCAAATCGGGCAACACCGGTTTAAAACCATTTACCCGGGCGGCGGCCACACAAAGGACAATATTGTGGTGTGGTTCGGGGCAGAAAAGATTTTGTACGGCGGGTGTTTTGTTAAAAGTACGGAAAGCGAGGGGCTGGGAAATATTGCCGACGCAGCATTAGACGAATGGACAACTTCAATCAAACGGGTTATGAAAGCTTGCCCCAACCCAAAATATGTGATTCCCGGCCATCAAAGCTGGGAGAATAATAAAGGGTTAAAGCATAC
>JABWAJ010000269.1 GCA_013361075.1 Saprospiraceae bacterium
CTCTACTTTAAAGCTTACACTTTTGCACCCCGTTGCCGCAACACATGATCCGCCACCACCAGCGCGGTCATCGCTTCCACAATCGGCACTGCGCGGGGCAACACGCAGGGGTCGTGGCGCCCTTTTCCGCTAACCATTGCGGGCTCGCCCTGTTCATTCACCGATTCCTGGGCGGCAATGATGGTAGCCACGGGCTTGAAAGCTGCCCGGAAATAAATGTCCATGCCATTGGAAATGCCGCCCTGAATACCGCCGGAGTGGTTGGTGCGCGTTTTGATGACCCCGTCTTCGCTGTAAAACGCGTCGTTGTGTTCAGAGCCGCGCAGGGCAACCCCTTCAAAGCCGGATCCGTATTCGAATCCTTTGCAGGCATTGATGCTCAGGATGGCTTTACCGAGGTCGGCGTGCAGTTTGTCAAAAACCGGTTCGCCCAATCCCGCCGGGCAATTCTGCACCACGCAGCTGACCACGCCACCAATGGTATCGCCGGCTTTGCGTACCTCCCGGATCAGCACTTCCATTTGTGTGGCCATGTCCGGATCGGGGCAGCGCACCGGATTGCTTTCCGTGAGCAATAAATTCAGTTCTTCGTAAGATTGGTGTAGTTTCAGCGGTCCGACCTGGCTGACATAAGCAGAAATGCTAATCCCGGCTTCCAGTAAAAAGAGCTTGGCAATGGCACCTGCAGCGACCCGGGCTGCTGTTTCACGGGCGGAAGAGCGCCCGCCACCCCGGTGGTCGCGCAACCCGTATTTGGTTTGCCATGTGAAATCAGCGTGCGAAGGCCGGAACGCATCGGCGATATGGCTGTAATCCTGTGATCGGGCGTCTGTATTGGGAATAATCATCGCAATCGGCGTTCCCGTACTTTTGCCTTCAAAAATACCGGACAGAATCTGCACCGTATCGGATTCTTTCCGCTGGGTGACAATGGCCGACTGGCCCGGCCGCCGCCGGTCGAGCTCTGATTGAATGAAACCTTCGTCAATCATTAAGCCTGCGGGGCAGCCATCTACCACGACGCCAATAGCGGTGCCATGCGATTCGCCAAAGGTGCTGATCCGAAATACACTTCCAAAACTACTGCCTGCCATACTGACTTTAATTTTCTTGTGCAAAGGTAGGGACTTCAAAGGAACTTTCTTTGCCGGGAAGCGTTTGTATTCCACCTGTGAGCATCAGGAGAAGGAGGAAAGTTTGTATTTTCGCATCCTGTAAAGTGGAAAAGGCAAGTTGGCAACTTGCTCTTTCAACAAACTCCAATCAACCCAAAACGCAAATAAGATGGAACTGGAGCCAAAGGATTTATACGAAAAATTAGAATTCAATAAGGTCATCGAATTGCTGGAAGAGGCTTGCCTTGGCGAACAGGGCCGGGAGGCAATACACAACATCAGGCCCATTGATGACCGCCTGTCCATTGAGCGCCTGCTGGAGGAAGTGAAAGAATACAAGCTGACCATTGAGCAGAACGACCCTTTTCCCATTAAAACGTATTTCGACATCACCGAAGACCTGCGGATGCTGGAAATCGTTGATTTTGTGCTGCCGGAAGAAGGGTTTCGGCGCATCAACATTGTGTTGTTGTTTGTGCGCGATATGTTTCGATTTTTTAATGCCTCACGCCGCCTGATTTACCCGGCCCTGTACGACATCATCCGACCCGTGTCGTTTGATGAAAGCCTGATAGAAGCAATCGAGCGGGTGATTGACGAAGACGGCAATATCCGGCCCGATGCTTCGCCCAAATTGCTTAAAATCCGCAAAAGCATTCAGGCCCGCCAAAAAGAACTGGACAAAGTATTTCGCATGCTGGCGAATGACTACCGGAACAAAGGCCTGCTCAGCGATAACGTGGAAAGTTTCCGGAACGGCAGGCGGGTACTGAGTGTGCCTTCCGAACACAAGCGAAAAATAAGGGGCATCATCCACGACGAATCTACCACCGGGAAAACGGCATTCATTGAACCCGAAGCGGTCATAGAAATCAACAACGATATTTTTGATCTGGAAACCGATGAACGCCGCGAAATCTACCGGATTCTCAAAGAACTGAGTACCACCGTTCGCCCGTATGTCCCCCTCATGCGCGATTTTCAGGAACTCATCATCCGGTTCGATCTGGTACAGGCAAAAGCCAGGCTTGCCGTGCGCATGAACGCCAATTTGCCACGCCTGGTGAAACGCTTAGTCATCAGCGTACAGGATGCCTACCACCCGTTGTTGTATTTAAAAAACAAACAAGCCGATAAAACCACTGTTCCTTTCACGCTCACCTTGTCGCAAAACAACCGCCTGCTTATGCTGAGCGGGCCCAATGCCGGCGGAAAATCGGTGACCATGAAATCGGTAGGACTGCTCCAGCTTATGCTGCAATGCGGGTTGCTCATCCCGGTCAGTCCGGAATCGGAAATGGGGGTTTTTGGCAAATTTTTTGCCGATATCGGCGACCAGCAATCGCTGGAAGACGACCTCAGTACCTATAGTTCAAGGTTGGCAAATGCCCGACTTTTTCTGGAACACGCCGACGACCGCACGCTGGTGCTGATTGATGAATTTGGATCGGGTACCGATCCGAAAATTGGGGGTGCCATTGCGGAAGGCATCTTGCGCGAACTGAATTTCAGGAAGGTTTTTGGGGTGATCACTACGCATTATTCCAACCTCAAAGTCTTCGCTTTCAAAACAAAAGGCCTTGTAAATGGCTCGATGTTTTTTGACAAAGACCATCTTTTGCCTACTTATGAACTGAAAGTCGGCCGGCCGGGAAGTTCCTACGCTTTTGAAATTGCAGAAAAAATCGGACTTGATGACCGGGTCATGCAATATGCCCGCCAGAAAATCGGGCAAAACGAAAAAGCTGTGGATGAATTGCTGGTGGATTTGCAGCGCGAGAAGCAGGAATCGGAGGAGTTGCTTAAAGAATTGACCCAAAAGCAGCAGCAATTGGATAAGCTGATCCGCAACTATGAGCAATTGCACCTTGACCTCGAATTCCGCCGCAAAAAAGTCAAATTAGAGACCAAAGAGAAAGACTTTGAACAAACGGCCCAGCAGAACAAAGAATTAGAACGCATCATCCGGGAAATCAAGGAAGCGCAAAACCTCGAAAAGGCTAAGGAACTGGCCATGAAAGCAAAAGAAAACCGCCGCCAGATTGAAGAGGAAATTGTTCAGATCAAGGAAGAGATTTACCAACCCATTCGGGCTAATAAAAAGATAGAAATTAAAATCGGCGATTACGTAAAAATGCGCAGCGGCGGAGCTACCGGTTTGGTGGAAGCCATCGAAAAAGGCAAAGCTGTAGTGTTGATGGGACAAATGCGCATGAAAATTAATGCCGCTGACTTGTTGCAGGCGAACGAACCCCTCGATGTGCAATCGCAGCGCAGTGTTCAAACTGATGCAGTACAACAGGTTGCGGCGTTTCAGCCTAAAATTGATGTGCGCGGCATGCGCATGGAAGAAGCCATGAAGATGGTGGAAGATTTTGTAGACCGGGCTCTGATTAACAGCACCACCGAATTGCGCATTGTGCATGGCAAAGGCGACGGCATCCTGCGAAAATTTGTACGTCAGAAACTAAGGGAATACAACATGCCCATGGAAATTTCGCATCCCCCGGCGGAAGATGGCGGCGATGGGGTCACGATTGTAAGGCTTTGAAATTATGTAAGTAAAGAAAAGAGGCGAGAGGCAAAGGGCAAGAACTTCAAAGAATTAAATAGTTCAGGTAAACGAAACCATAACCTGCCTTTTGCCAATTTGCTTCTTGCCCCTTGTTCTTTAAGCCTCTCCCTTAAAACACTTCCAGTCCTGCAAAATGGAAGGCCGACTCGATGGCTGCATTTTCATCCGAATCGGAGCCGTGAACAGCGTTTTCGCCGACATTTTTTGCATAGAGCGCGCGAATGGTGCCCGGTTCAGCTTTCGCCGGATCCGTTGCGCCAATCAGTTTGCGAAAGTCTTCCACAGCGTTGTCTTTTTCAAGAACGGCCGCTACGATGGGGCCTGAAGACATGAATTCAACGAGTTCGCCGTAGAAAGGGCGTTCTTTGTGAACGGCATAAAATGCGCCCGCTGTTGCTGCGGACATGCGCGTGAGCTTCATGGCGACAATGCGGAAACCCGCGTTGTTGATCTGAGCCAGAATTGCGCCAATGTGCCCCGAGGCTACTGCGTCGGGTTTGATCATGGTAAAAGTGCGATTGCCTGCCATAATATTGCTGATGTTATTTTGATTAGAAGTTCGCCAACTTTAAAAAACGCCGCAAAGGTAAGAATCAGTCAATATTTCCCTAACAATTTCTAATTTCGCAGCCTGATTATAGAAAGCGCATGGAATACATTAGTGAAATACGAACTCTTTTGGCGCAGCCCAAAGACATTATCATTACCTCGCACCGCAATCCGGACGGCGACGCCCTCGGATCTTCGCTTGCGCTTTACCATTATCTGATGCAGTCGGGCCACCAGGTTCAAATTCTCTTTCCGTCCGATTATCCGGATTTCTTCGACTGGATGCCTGATATCAAGCGCATCCTTGATTTTGACAACAATCCGGACGAATGCAAAGCCATCGCTGAACGGGCGCAGGTTGCCTTTTACCTTGATTTTAACTCGATTGACCGGATAGACAAACTCGGCGAACTGCTCGATACGCTCAACATGCGTAAAATCATGATTGATCACCACCTGTATCCGGAGCAGGCTGCCGACTACATCATCTCAGATACGACAGCCAGTTCGACCTGTGAGATGGTTTTCGATTTTATTTGCGCCCTTGGAGACCGCAAGGCGATTGACCGCAAAATCGGAGATTGCCTGTATACGGGGATTGTCACCGATACGGGGTCTTTTAAATACAATACATCGCCCAAACTGTTCCGCCTCGTATCAGAATTGGTAGAACTCGGCGTTGATGATTATGAATTGCAGGATCTTATTGCCAACAACCTGAACGAAAAGCAGTTGAGGCTGCTGGGGCATTGTTTGCACAACCGCATGGAAATCCTGCCGGAATTTAAAACAGGAATCATTTCGCTGACCAAAGAAGATTATGCCTCGTTTGATATTCAGCGGGGAGATACCGAGGGCATCGTCAATTACCTGCTCAAATTGCGGGAAATCCGGTTTGCTGCTTTTTTTATGGAGCAACCTACCATTGTTAAAATGTCCTTTCGCTCGAAGGGCGATTTTTCTGTTCACGAACTGGCCCGCAAACATTTCAAAGGGGGCGGACACAAAAACGCATCAGGCGGATCTTCTTTTCAGACCCTTAGTGCAACATTGAAGCGCTTTAAAGCATTATTGCCCGAGTACGCAAGCGAACTTAATCACTAATTTTATACCGAATTTTATGAGAATCACTTTGTTCCTATTTTTGCTGGCGGCCATCACCCTGGCCTCCTGCCAACCGGAAAAGCAGAAAACCAGCCAGGGCTACGAATATATCGTGCACAAAAGTTCCGGGACTGAGAAGCCTAAGCCGGGTGACTATGTCTATTTCCATGCCTATGTTCGCAATGGCGATTCCGTGGTCATGAATACCCGTACACAGCCTCAGTTGCCACATTTCCAATTGTCGGATCCTACTGCTCCGAAAGACCCTAACCAGCAACCTTCGCCGGTGGAAGACGTCCTCAGAACATTGGGAGTTGGTGACAGCGCAACCATTTTTATTCCTTTGGATACGGTTACCAACAAACCAGCCGGATTTGAAGACGCCAAAATCCTGTATTACGACATTGTGTTGATGGACATCAAAACAAATGAGGAATACATGGCCGAAGCGGCAAAAGAGCGCGAAAAGAAAATGGCTGAAGCAGAAGTGACTATGGCCAGAATGCCCGAAATTGAAGCATCTGCAAAAGATGTGCTGGCAAAATACAAATCAGGAGCATTGGCAAGCCAGATCAAAACAACTGCTTCCGGATTAAAATACATGATTCAGGAAGAAGGTGCCGGCCCCTTGCCTGCTCTCGGAAAACCGGTCACGGTGCATTATCATGGCTTATTGGCCGACGGAAAAATGTTTGACAGTTCCTTCGGACGCGGCGAACCCATCCAGTTTCCCCTCGGTGTAGGCCAGGTGATTCCGGGATGGGATGAAGGCCTTGCCCTGCTGAAAGAAGGCAGCAAAGCGACCCTGTTCATTCCTTACGAACTCGCTTATGGCGAAGCAGGCAGCCCGCCGGTTATTCCTGCAAAAGCTGAACTGATTTTTTATGTAGAGCTTGTAAAAGTTCAATAGGTTTGAAGATTCGGGTTGGTGAGTATTTGAACCGTGTTTTCAAATACTCACCTCCTCAAATTCTCAAATACTCACCTCCTCAAATCCTCATTATGACAATTGAACAATTAAAAAATCTAAAAGACCGGTTGGGTGTTCTTGGGAGGTATCTTTGACGTCCCGGGCCGATTGATCCAAATAGAAGAAAAAGAACAACAATCTCTTAACCCAGACTTCTGGAATGACCCGAAAGCAGCCGAAGCGGTGCTCAAGGACATGAAAATGCACAAAAACTGGGTTCGGCAATACCAGGTTACGGCTGGTCATGTCGATGATTTAGAAGTGCTGTATGAGTTTTTTCGCGAAGGAGAAGTGAGTGAAATCGAGGTAGACGCCAAATTTAAAGAAGCGCTCGAATCGGTCGAAGAATTGGAATTCCGATCCACACTCAACCGCCCCGAAGACGAACTGGGCTGCATTCTGGAAATTAACGCGGGTGCAGGCGGCACAGAAAGCTGCGACTGGTCGGAAATGCTCCTGCGCATGTACACCATGTGGGCAGAACGCAGTGGGTTTAAAGTGACGGAGCTCAACCGTCAGGACGGCGATATGGCGGGCATTAAAACGGCAGAAATCGAAATCGAAGGAGACTTTGCCTACGGATGGCTCAAAGGAGAAAACGGCGTTCACCGCTTAGTGCGCGTTAGTCCGTTCAACTCTCAGGGCAAACGCATGACCTCTTTTTCTTCGGTATTTGTTCATCCAATGGTGGACGAGCGCATCCAGGTGGATGTCAATCCCGCAGATTTGGAATGGGATACTTTCCGCGCAAGTGGTGCCGGTGGGCAGCACGTTAACCGGACGGAATCCGCCGTCAGGGTTCGGCATTTACCCAGCGGGATTGTGGTGGAATGCCAGCAGGAACGCAGCCAGATCCAGAACCGGGAAACCGCAATGCGCATGCTGCGGTCAAAACTCTACGAACTTGAACTCAAAAGGCAATTGGCAGAACGCGAAAAAGTGGAAGCCGGTAAAATGAAAAATGAGTGGGGCTCTCAAATCCGCAGCTATGTACTTGATGACCGTCGGGTCAAAGACCACCGCACCGGGCATCAAACCAGCCAGACGGATGCGGTACTGGACGGCGATTTAGATGGTTTTCTGAAGGCCTTTTTGATGCACCGGGAGGACGTGGAGGTAATTGATTAATGTTACAATTGAATAATTGTCCCTGTGGGGCAATTATTCAATTGTGTTATTTGCGGGATGGTGTAAATAGGCAAAAGGCGAATTGCAAGGGGCAATTTTGTTTCGTAAAGTTTGATGTTTTCGCAAGCAATCAGATTGATTTTACGGAATCGTTTCA
>JABWAJ010000270.1 GCA_013361075.1 Saprospiraceae bacterium
ACTCAGTGACTGTGACGGACATCAACGGTTGTACTGCAACAGCAGAAACCGACATTCTGGTGGTTTCCGATTTTTCGATTTCGGTGATCCCGCGCAATGTACTTTGCTTTGGGGGCAACTCCGGCAGCATTTTAGTAACCCCTTCCGGAGGAACAGCACCTTATACGTATTTGTGGAGCAATGGCCAAACCGTTGAAGAAATCCTCAATTTAGTTGCAGGGACCTATTCGGTTACTGTTACGGAAGCCAACGGATGTACCCTTAGCGAAACAGTGACCATTACACAGCCGCCGTTGCTTAACCTCACTGTTATTGGCACTAACGCCGATTGTTTTGGAGATGAAAGCGGCAGTGCCACGGCAACGGCAACAGGCGGAACACCACCGTATACTTTCAACTGGAGCACCAGCCAAACCGGCCCTACTGTCAATGGCCTTGAAGCCGGAACGTATACAGTTACGGTAACAGATGCCAATTTCTGCACCACCCAAAAAACGGTTGTCATTAACCAGCCTGCTCAATTGAGCGTCACGGTCAATACTCCGCTGATCAACTGCGGCGGCACGAATTCGGGATCTGCTTCAGCGATTGTTGCAGGCGGTGTCGGCCCTTATACTTACCTTTGGAATACCGGTGCAACAACCTCTTCTTTGAACAACATTCCGGCTGGCAATTATAGCCTGACTGTAACGGATGCCAATGGTTGTACGGCCACTGTACAAACGATTACCGTGAGTGAAATTCCCGAACTGGAACTTTCCTTTACGGTCAACGACATCATTTGTTCCAACCAAAACATTGGCTCCATCACGGCAACGGTGTCGGGCGGAACTGCGCCGTTTACGTATGCCTGGAGCACTGGCGGCAATACAGCGACCATCAGCAACCTCGCACCGGGCACCTATTCGCTTACTGTAACCGATGCCAATGGTTGTGTAGCCAGCGGCAGTGACGGCGTTGAGCAAACCCCGCAATTGCAGGTGATTCCAACTGCCGTGAATGCTACCTGTTTTGGACTTAACAATGGTTCAATAACCCTCGTTGTCAATGGCGCCGTTCCACCGGTGACCTATTTATGGAATGATGGTGTTGTGACGCAAAACCGTACCAACCTGGCACCAGGCACGTATTCTGTGACGGTTACCAGCGGAAGTGGTTGCACCGGAACAGCAAGTGCAACCATTACACAACCGCCGGTTGTAGCCGTTCAAACGACTGCCACGCCTGCCGATTGTTTTGGTGAAGAAAGCGGCGCGGCTACGGCAAGTGCAAGCGGTGGTACGGCACCTTATACTTATGCCTGGAGCAGTGGTGATTCCGGAGCTTCGGTTTCGGGACTTCCGGCTGGAAGCTATACAGTAACAGCAACGGATGCCAACGGTTGTACCGCAACGGCAACAGTAACGATAACGCAGCCTGCAGCCATCCAGGTTTCAACCATGCAATTGTCGGGTACCTGCCAGGGCAGCACAACAGGCGCTGCGTCTGCAAGTGCAAGCGGTGGTACGGCACCTTACACTTTTGCCTGGAGCAATGGCAATTCCGGAACCACCATCAGCAACCTCGCAGGCGGTACTTACACCGTTACCGCAACAGATGCCAACGGTTGTACCGCAACAGCAACGGTGAACGTAGCTTCATTCAGCAGGCCGGTTTGTTCGATTGAGATTTTACAGGAAGTTACCGACCCGGCGCTCAACGATGGTCAACTGCGGTGTACCGTAACAGGCGGTACCGGACCTTTTACCTTCCTCTGGAGCAATGGTGCCACAACAGCAACGGTGACCAACTTTGGGGTCGGTACACATAGCGTAACGGTGACGGATGCCAACGGATGTACAACTACCTGTTCGGTCATGCTGGAGGGTCCTGCACGGATCGGGGACTTTGTCTGGTTAGACATTGACAGGGATGGCATTCAGGATCCCGGCGAAATTGGCATTCCCAATGTAATGGTGATCCTTTCGGGCAACACGAACGATCCTTATGCAGATACAACATTCACCAATGCAAACGGGATTTACCTCTTTAATGTGCCCCCTCCGGGTACGTACAAAGTGACGTTTATTCCTCCGTCAGGTGCGACGTATATGCTTTCTCCACAGAACCAGGGCAGCAACGACGCACTGGATAGTGATGCTGATCCGGTGATGTTCATGTCGCAATTTGTATCTGTTACCTATGGCGATGAAGACCTGACGCTCGATGCCGGTTTTTATCCTAAATGCCAGAACATCACCAATGCAGGAACCATTGCGGCCAATCAATACCTGTGCGGACCTGGCGGTGACCCGGCACCTATCGTACCGGTTACCCCGCCAACAGGAGGCATGGGAGCGCTGGAATACCTCTGGATGTCCAGCACTGTCGGCGGGCCATTCAACGACCAGTTGTGGCATCCGATTCCGGGTGCAACCGGTGCCTCTTATGATCCGGGGCCATTACAGCAAACGACTTATTTTATTCGCTGTACGCGCCGGGAATGCTGCAACACCTACTTAGAAACGAACTACATCACCATTACGGTTGACGACATTGCGGTGGCAGCAATTGGCGGTCCGCAAATCGTTTGTGTGAATACCCCTGCGACATTTACGTCCACCGAAACCGGCCCTAATGCGATCATCAACTGGACTTTCAGCCCGGGCGCTTCCATTCAGTCTGCTACCGGCTCTTCTGTTCAGGTTTCGTGGGTTTCTTTCGGAAACTTCCAGATTACCCTGACGGTTACGGAAAATGGTTGTACGTCTACAACGACGAAGCAGGTAACGGTCACCACCCTGCCCACAATTTGTGGCAATGGATTGGCATTAAACGCCACTGTTCTGGACATGTCCGGGCATTCGATTGTTGGTTTGGATTGGGCTTTGGAAGAAGCAGCTGCGCAGGGGCTTAGCTTTGTGGTAGAGCATTCCGGCGATGGAGCAACCTACCGCAGTATTGGACAGGTTAGCTCAGCGGCCCGGGTTACTTCGGGTATGGCTTTTTACGAATTCATGCACCATGAACCCAAAAACGGCCTCAACTGGTATCGCCTTCTCATTACGGATCAATCCGGAAGGACCCGCTACTCGCAGATAGCCGAAGCGGTAATCATTGTAGATTCGAAGCTGGTGTATCTGTATCCGAACCCGGTTAGCCATGAACTGACGGTAGAATTATTTGAAACCTTTAATGAAAATGTTCTGATCGAAGTAATTACTTCCAGTGGTGTGGTGCTTCAGAAAAAAAGTGCCGGGCCACAGGATCAACGCGTTGTTATAGACTTTGCCGATTACCCCGCCGGCGCCTACTTCCTGCGCATGCGCTATGGAAAAGCGGATGTCAAGGTCGTCAAGGTGTTAAAACTCTGATTTTCGGCACAAGTCAGTTCTCAAAAGGCTGCCTTCCACCCTTGGGAGGCGGCCTTTTTCTTTAAATGTTGCTTTGCTGTACACCGCATCCTGTGCACTGTCTACGGCATTATATCAATTAAAAACGAATACCATTCGCTGATTTGCATAAAAAGTTTGTACTTTCGCAGCGCTTTTTGAACCACTTTGTAACTGGAGTGGTTTTCAGGTCGTCAATAAGCTGAAGCGAAAGTCGTTCGGCAAACAAGCGGGTGTGGCGAAATTGGTAGACGTACCAGACTTAGGATCTGGCGCCGTGAGGCATGGGGGTTCGAGTCCCTCCACCCGCACAATGAGCAAAAGTTCGTGTTTCCATCAATTGGCTGCCTTAGATCAATGGTGGAACGCGGATAAAATTTTAACATTCTTACCACTTTGTTGCAAAATCGTACCGACATTGCATCACTACAGAAGAGAAATTCTTAATCAGCTGCAATTCCAGAGTGGGCAATGATCCTGCATCATAAAAAAAAAAGAACATGCCAAAATTTCTAAGAGAGGATGTCGACGCCATCCATGCAAACCTTACGGTCACGTTAGAAAAGTCTGATTATGCAGACAAATTCAATACTGAATTGGCGGCTTATAAAAAACAGGCACAACTTAAAGGTTTCAGGAAAGGCAAAACCCCCGACAGTGTAATACGCAAAATGTATGGCAAATCTGTTTTGGCACAGATTGTAAACAGTGAATTGGAAAAAGCACTCTTTGGATACCTTGAAGAGCAGCAAATAGATTTTCTTGGCCAACCTTTATCGGTTGAAGATCATGAGGACATTTCTTTCGAACCGGGGGCTATGGATACCTTCCATTTCAAATTCGACATTGGGCTTGTCCCGCAGTTTGAATTGCAGGGGATCGGCGAAACCGATACCTTCGATTATTATGTCATTGAAGTGGCCGAATCGCTGATTGATGAAGACCTCAACTATGCAGCCCGCCAAAAGGGGGAATTGAAAGATACGGATACGGTAGGTGCAGACCATACCATTACCCTGTTGCTCGAAGAAATGGAAGGCGGGGCGGTAAAGGCTGACGGCATCAGCCACGAGGCTAAAGTTTTTACCGGAGCCCTTAGTGAAGGTGCATTAGCTGAATTAACAGGTAAAAAAACAGGGGATGTTCTGCAATTGAATCCTTTTGATCTGGAAAAAGATACCTCGGAAGAAAATGTCCGCAAATACCTGTTGGGGCTTGACGCCGAAGATGACCAGGAAGTTAGCACGGTTTTTCAGGCAACCATCAAACAGATTCAACACATGGAGCCTGCGCCATTGGATCAGGCCCTTTTCGATGCCATGTTTGGGGAAGGAGTGGTAGACAGTGAAGTTGCAGCACGGGAATTTATCCGCAAATCCATTGCTTCTTCGTACGAAATCCGCTCCAATTTCATGTTGTTGCTGGATGTACAGGAACGCCTTCCCAAATTGCATTCATTTGAACTGCCCGAAAAATTCCTGAAACGCTGGTTGCGCGTTGCCAATGAAAAAATGAGTGAAAAGCGCCTTGAAGAAGGATTCGATAATTTCCTCGACGGCCTGCGCTGGTCTTTGATTCGCGATAAAATTGCACAAACCCTCCAGGTTTCAGTAACGGATGCCGAAGTCAGAGAAGCTTTGCGTGCCCGATACAGCCGCATGTACCGCCAGTATGGTTTACCGGAGGATATGGTTGATAAATTGCTTGACCGGATGATGGAGAGCGAAGATCGCAAGCAACTGGACGAGACGCGTCAGGAATTGTTCAGCATGAAACTGGCTAATGCGCTGCATGATACTTTGAAACTCAACCCCATCCATGTGACCATGGAAGCTTTTACCGAATTGGAAAACCAGAAAGTAGCTGCCTTAAAAGCAGCTGCTGCAACGCCGCAGTTAGGCGGTCCTGAAGACGAAGAAGAATAAAGCAGGGCATTTCATTCAACCTGCTTGCCGGGGATTTGTTATTAAGCATTATCTATTCAAAAAGGAAAAAGTACCATGTTTCAAAAAGATGAGTTTCTGAAATACGCTACGCGCCACCTGGGTATGAGCAGCATGCACCTGGAGCACTATGCGGAAAAAACGGCTGTTTCTGTCCCCAACATTCACGGGTTTACCCCGAATGTAATCGAAGAGCGCCCGATGAACATTGTCGGTATAGATGTTTTTTCCCGATTGATGATGGACCGCATCATCTTCCTCGGTGTTCCCATCAACGATTATGTTGCCAATGTGGTACAGGCGCAGTTGTTGTTCCTGGAATCTACCGACCCGAAACGCGATGTACAAATGTTCATCAACAGCCCCGGCGGCGGTGTAATTGCAGGTTTGGGCATCTACGACACCATGCAGTACATCACGCCTGATGTGGCAACAATTTGTACAGGTTTGGCAGCCTCTATGGGTGCCGTATTGCTCACGGCAGGTACTGCCGGAAAACGCACCTGCCTCACCCACAGCCGGGTAATGATTCATCAGCCGCTGGGCGGCATGCAGGGTCAGGTTACAGAGATGGAAATCTACTACAAACTGATCAAGGACGAGCAGAAAAAACTGTACGAAATCCTCAGCAAGCACTCCGGCCAACCTTACGAAAAGGTGGAAAAAGACTGTGAGCGCGACAATTGGATGACGGCTACGGAAGCAAAAGAGTACGGTTTGCTTGACGAAGTACTTGAGCGTAAGAAAGAAGTGAAGTAAAAGGAATAAAGGGCAAGGGGCAAGAGGCAAAAAAGGCAAGTTTGCGAAAGCACCCAAAATGCCTTTTGCCTCTTGCCTTTTGCTTCTTTAAATACCGTGAGGTTGCCCCGTATCAAAAAACCACTTATCTTGTATTGATAAAACCACCGCAATGCGTCGTACGAAGCAAAATTACCATTGTTCTTTTTGTGGAAAAGACAAATCAGAAGCCCTGATTCTCATCGCGGGCATTGAAGGCCATATCTGCGAAGTATGCGTAGAACAGGCAGGAGAGATTGTTCAGCAAGAACTTTATGGCGTTCAAAAAGCCCAGGGAGAAGCGGCTAAGGTAAAATCCAGCGCCCCGGCTTCCATAAAGCCCGGAGAAATTAAAGCCTATTTGGATGAATATGTCATTGGGCAAAACGAAGCAAAAAAATTCCTCTCCGTTGCAGTTTACAACCACTATAAGCGGCTGGATCAGCCCAAAAGCGGCGATGTCGAGATCGAAAAATCCAATATCCTGCTGGTAGGCCAAACAGGAACAGGCAAAACCCTGCTGGCAAAAACCATTGCCCGTTTTCTGAATGTGCCTTTCGCCATTGTAGATGCGACGGTGTTTACCGAAGCAGGCTATGTGGGGGAAGATGTAGAAAGCATCCTCAGTCGCCTGCTCCAGGTTTGCGATTATGATGTGGCTGCAGCCGAACGCGGCATTGTTTACATTGATGAGATTGACAAAATTGCCCGGAAAACAGATAATCCTTCCATTACCCGGGATGTTTCGGGCGAAGGAGTACAGCAAGCCCTGCTGAAAATGCTGGAAGGCACCGATGTAAACGTACCCCCGCAGGGCGGCCGCAAACATCCGGAGCAAAAAATGGTGAAAGTCAACACCGAAAATATCCTGTTCATCTGCGGCGGTGCTTTTGACGGGCTGGACAAACTGATCGCCCAGCGCGTCAACACCCAGGTGATTGGCTACCGCGCCAATGAAACCGAACGCATTGAAAAAGACAACTTGTTGCAGTACGTCACCCACCAGGATGTCCGCCATTTCGGGCTAATCCCTGAGCTGGTAGGCCGCTTGCCTGTACTGACCTTTTTAGACCCCCTCGATGTGCCCACGCTGCGCCGCATACTCACTGAGCCTAAAAATGCGCTGGCACTTCAGTACAAAAAACTCTTTGAACTGGAAGGCATTCAACTCAGGTTTTCGGACGATGCCATTGATTACATTGCTCAAAAAGCGCTCGAATTCAAGCTCGGTGCCCGCGGCCTGCGCTCCATC
This sequence comes from Saprospiraceae bacterium, assembly GCA_013361075.1. GTDB lineage: Bacteria > Bacteroidota > Bacteroidia > Chitinophagales > Saprospiraceae > JABWAJ01. Next base: position 7,344 of record JABWAJ010000270.1, read on the forward strand.
TGCGAAGCCATTATGACGGATGCCATGTTTGAATTCCCGTCGCGCGATGACATCAAAGCGTTTGAGATTACAGCAGAATACGCAGAGGAGAAGTTGTCAAGGTCGAAAATGACCCAAAGGTTGAAGGCGGCGTAGGTAACTGACGATCGGTAAACTACAATTAAGCCAATTGGCAGACATGAGCCATTCTGAATGAAAATTCGGAATGGCTCATGT
>JABWAJ010000271.1 GCA_013361075.1 Saprospiraceae bacterium
GGTTTATCCCGGTACAACCCAGGTTTTTCATGACCTTGACTCCGGCGATTACCGGGTAGTATGGATTTACGACAATGCGCGTTACGCGCTGATGGATTCTCTGTTGGTAAAAAAGAGCGGAATGACTTACCGGTTGGTAGAAAACCTCGTGCTGCACCCGCGTGATACGTTCAGCGACCGGATGAATGAAGCTTTAGAGCAGCAGATGCGCTCCCCTGTGCCGAATAAAAAAGGCATGGAAAGAGAAGTAGGACAGATCAAACAACTCTATCAGGGAAGCTTCTCGTGGTCGGGGCCCGGAAAAATGATCCGTGGCCGCGTCACAGATGAAACCGGGGAGCCCCTCATTGGCGCAACAGTCATGACTTCATCCGGAACCAACGGGGTGGTGACAGACATTGACGGATGTTACAGCCTTTTTTTACCGGAAGGGGAGACCATCATACAAATAAATTACGCCGGTTATCATTCGGTGAGTATAGAAGAAGTTGACAATCAATCTATTGTTGACGTTGCGCTGACCTCTGCAATACAACTCGAAGAAGTGGTGGTTATGGCCTATAGTGTACCTCTAATCAAACAAGACCAAACGGCTTCTGCAACGATCCTGACCAGTGACCAGATCCGGGGGTTGCCAACCCGCGACATCAACGCCCTGAGCGGGAAAGTAGCCGGCCTCTTCCTAGAAGAAGGCGATGAGGTAGCTACCCGGGGCAGCCGGGCAGATGGCGTTCTGTACTATGTGGATGGCATCAGGGTGCAGGGCGACATGCTTTCGCAAATGGGGAAAGAAGAAATTTTAAAAACCGAAATTCTGCAAGGCGAAAGTGCTACTACTCTTTTCGGCCCCGAAGCTGCCAACGGCGTGGTGCTTATCACCACTAAAAAAGGCGGTAAAGGTGCGGATTTCGACGCCGCTTTTCTGGAAGCCGCGAGCCAGGCCAGTTCCATCCGCACCAATTTTTCGGATTATGCGTTCTGGCAACCCAAATTGCGGACGGATGCCGACGGTAAGGCGATTTTCAAAGTCACTTTCCCTGACGACATCACCAACTGGCAAACCTTTGTGCTGGCCATGAACGATAAGAAACAATCGGGGCAAACCGAAGGCAATATCCGGTCGTTCAAACCTTTGGCCGCAAGGCTCAGCCTGCCGCGTTTTTTGGTGCAGGGCGACAGCGCCTGGGCGATTGGCAAAGTACTGAATTATTTGCCGGATACGGTGTCGCTGCGCGCCGGCTTTGCGCTGGGGGATACAGATGCAGTGCTACGCGATTACCGGATTGCCGACGCGGTTACCGATTCCGTCCTGCTTTCGCCAACGACAACCGACTCGCTTCAGGTAAAATTTTTGTTGCAAAAACAGGACGGTTACACGGATGGCGAACAGCGCAGCATCGAGGTGTTTCCACCGGGTTTGGAACGCACTGCCGGCAAGTTCATCGCGCTGGAAGGCGATACCACTTTTCAATGGACGTTTCCCGACAGTTTGGGCGAAGTGCACCTCTATGCCCGCGCCGATGTGTTGGAAGTGCTGGAAGAAGAGATCGCCCGGCTCATCCATTACGAATACGACTGCAACGAACAAATGGCTTCCCGGCTGAAAGCGTTGCTTGCGGAAGAGCAAATTGCTGCCTTCAAAAACCGGAAATTTTCCAAAAGAGCGCAGGCGCAGAAACTGATCAACCGCATTTTAAACAACCAAAACCAGCAGGGACTTTGGGGTTGGTGGAATCAATCGGCTACAAGTTACTGGATCAGTACGCACGTGCTGGAAGCCCTGGTTGAAGCTAAAAATAAGGGGTATACAGTATCATTGGCTGAGCAAAAAATTACAGAGCAGGCGATTTGGGAATTGGAATCAAGTGTCTCAAACGCCCGAAAACTGGAGTTGCTTTACCTTCTCCGCAGGTTTGACACTACATTTAAGTACGAAAATTACCTGCCTTTTATGGAAAAAGACACCACTCTTTCCACCTTCGACCGCTTCCGGCTGATGGAATTGCAGCAGCGGTCCGGACTGGCCTGGAACCGCGACACACTGGCGCATTACCGGCGGGAGACTATGTTTGGCAATGTGTATTTTTCTGGCGGAGAAACAGGATTTTCATTAGATAGAAATACCCTTCAACTCACCTTAGCTGCGTACCGCATCCTGGAGCGCGATTCTTTGCCCGACAAGGCGTTGCTGGGCCGCATCCGCAACTACTTTTTGGAGCAACGAAGCAACGGGCGGTGGAATAACACCTACGAAACGGCGCAAATCGTCGCCGCCATTTTGCCGGGTTTGCAAACGCGCGGGGATTCCCTTCAAGCCCCTGCCTTGCGCCTGGCGGGCGGCAAAACAGCCGAAGTGAAATCGTTTCCTTACCAGGCATCCATTGCGCCCAGCCAACCCTTGACTGTCTCAAAAACGGGCGACTTCCCGGTTTATTTCACCGCCTACCAGCGCTACCAGGACACCGCACCCCGTGAGAACAGCGAACATTTCAGCATTCAAACTGCGTTTGCCAATGGTGGCGACCGCCTTCGTGCCGGCAAGCCGGAAAAATTGGAAGTGACGGTGGAGGTACACAAAGACGCACAGTATGTGATGATTGAAGTGCCCATTCCGGCTTCGTGCAGCTACGAGTCGAAGCACGCTTATTTCCCGGGGGAAGTTCACCGGGAATATTTCCGGCACAAAACGGCCATTTTTTGCGAAAACCTGAAGCCGGGAACGCACCGGTTTTACATTGAATTGTTGCCGCGTTATGCCGGGATGTTTGTACTCAACCCGGCGAAAGTGGAGTTGATGTATTTTCCTGTTTTTCAGGCGAATAATTCTGGTAGAAAAGTGGAGGTGGGGCGTTGAAGGGGTTTGGCGGAGGCTTGGATTTCTGAAGTAAAAGGCGGCCTAAAGCCCGCGAAACATAGGGCGCTGTGCTTTGTTCCGCGGGCTTTAGGCCGCCTTATCCATTTACGATCCTTAAATAATACCCGAGTTCCTGTTATTTCAAGGAAAATTCCGTATATTTGAATAGTAAGAAGAGTCTTCGTAAGACACTAAAAATTTCCCACCTATTTCGCCCGATCGCATAGTTTGAGGCAATAACCTTCAAAATTTCATAGCCATGAACAAGCTTATGTTGTCGAAAACGATGGCCATTATCGGATTTGTGGCCATGTTATTGGGTGCGATTGATCCGCTGGAAGGTTCCATCGTCATCGGGATGGGTGCGGGACTGCTTGCCCTTGCTGCCCTGTTTCTGCAGCACCGTTATCGCCGATGGTTGTACCTTTCTTTTTTGCTGATTGTGCTGGGTTTTGCCGCAATGCTGATATTGACCTGGATGGGGGGAATCGGCGGGGATACCGGGCATTCATTGGCGTGGGGGCTTTTTGTGCTGCCGTACCCGGTGGGTTGGGTGATGGGGTTGGTTGCAGGGGTTTTGATGTTTCGGGATTTGGTGAAAACGGGAACCGTCAATCAGGGGAATACCGCCGGTTGAAGGATGTGCAAAAAGCTTTATAGGATGTTGTCATGCAGGCTCTGATTTAGTGGGATAATTGTATCTTTACAAAAAGGTTTCTACATGCCCGCGAACAACTTCAACCTCCATGGCCTCACCCCCTCCCAAGTCCTCGAAGCGCGGGAAAAATACGGATACAACCGCTTAGACTACAAAAAAGAAAACCCTGTTTGGGAAGCCATCAAAAGTTTGGCCAAAGAACCGATGGTGCTGTTGTTGCTGGTGGCGTCTTCTATTTATTTCATCAGTGGCAAAACCGGGGATGGCATTTTTCTCGCCTCCGCCATTGTACTGGTGGCGGCTATTTCTTTGTACCAGGACTCCAGAAGCCGCAATGCCTTAGAGAAACTGAAGTACTTTTCCCAGCCCAATTGCAAAGTGATCCGCGATGGCGAAGTAGTAGAAATCAAAAGCGATGATTTGGTGGTGGGCGACAGCCTGATGGTGGAAGAAGGTACCGCAATTCCGGCAGACGGCATCATCGTGCAGGCCAACGATTTTTCGGTCAACGAATCCATCCTAACCGGAGAATCGCTGCCGGTTTACAAAGACCAGTCCAAAGAAGACCGTTTTATTTACCGAGGCACAACAGTTTCCAGCGGCCTGGCCATTGCCACCATCACGGCCATTGGCAGCGTTACCAAATTGGGCAAAATTGGCAAAAGTCTGGAAAGCATTCAGGAAGAACCGACGCCTTTGGAATTGCAGATCGGCAATTTTGTAAAAAAAATGGTGATTGCCGGAGCAGTTGTTTTCCTCATTGTTTGGGCCATTAATTATTTCAACACCTACGATATATTAGACAGTTTGCTCAAAGCACTCACCTTAGCGATGAGCATTTTGCCGGAAGAAATTCCTGTTGCGTTCACCACGTTCATGGCTTTGGGATCCTGGCGCCTGATGAAAATGGGCATCGTGGTGAAACAAATGAAAACGGTGGAAACACTGGGCAGCGCTACGGTGATTTGCACCGATAAAACGGGAACCATTACAGAGAATAAAATGAGTTTGGCTGGTTTGTACGTGCTGGCATCTCAAAAAACGTCTAAGCCTGAAGATGCAATGGACGAGGAGGAAAAAGAGCTTATCCGGCTGGCGATGTTTGCCAGTGAACCCATTCCGTTCGACCCGATGGAAGTAGTTCTGCACGAGGCTTACGCCAACTCCGCAACAGACGACGAAAGGCCGCAGTACCGCCTGGTTCATGAATACCCGCTGGGTGGTAAACCGCCGATGATGACCCATGTGTTTGAAAATGAGTCGGGCCAGCGAATCATCGCCGCCAAGGGAGCGCCGGAAGCGCTGATGCCGCTAGCCAACCTGACGGTTCTTGAAAAACAACAAATCGAAGCAGCGGTCAACGCCCTTGCCGCCAATGGCTACCGATTGTTAGGTGTTGGCGAAGCTGCATTCACCGGCACTGATTTTCCTGCGGAACAGCAGCAATTTCAATTCCGGCTTAAAGGCATCGTTGCTTTTTATGACCCGCCGAAAAATAACATTCGGGCCGTTTTGGAAGATTTTTATGCAGCCGGGATTGCGGTGAAAATTGTCACAGGCGACAATGCAGCCACTACAGCGGCTATTGCCAAACAAGTCGGCTTCCGGGGGCATGACAACAGCATCAGCGGGGACGAACTGATGCTGTCTTCGGATGCCGAATTGAAAGAACGGGTGATCAACACCCAGGTGTTTACCCGGATGTTTCCCGAGGCCAAACTCAAAATCATCAATGCGTTAAAAGCAAAAAATGAAATCGTGGCCATGACCGGCGACGGAGTCAACGACGGGCCAGCTCTGAAAGCTTCCCATATTGGCATTGCGATGGGAAAAAAAGGAACCGAAATTGCGAAAGAAGCTGCCTCCCTGATTTTATTGGAAGACGATTTGTCGAAAATGGTGGATGCGGTGGCAATGGGCCGGAAAATTTACACCAACCTGAAAAAAGCAATTCAGTACATCATTTCCATTCATATTCCCATCGTACTCACGGTGTTTTTGCCACTGGCCCTGGGTTGGGTTTATCCCAATATTTTTTCTCCGGTACACATCATTTTTCTGGAATTGATTATGGGGCCTACCTGTTCGATTATTTACGAAAATGAGCCGATGGAAAAAAACACCATGATCCAAAAACCCCGACCTTTTACCAATACATTTTTTAGCTGGAAGGAATTGACAACCAGTATGATACAGGGGTTGATGATTACTGTGGGAACCTTGCTGGTTTACCAGTACGCTGTATACCAGGGGTTCAGCGAAACGATCACCCGGACAATGGTTTTCACTACACTCATCGCGGCCAACGTCTTTTTAACTTTGGTCAACCGTTCGTTTTATTATTCCATCCTGACCACCATGCGGTACAAAAACAACCTGGTTTTGGGGATCATTGGCATCACAATCGCCATTACCGGGGTCTTGCTTTTTGTAAAACCATTGGCGCAATTCTTCGAGTTTGAAGCACTGAATCTGGCTCAACTGCTGGTCAGTATCTGGACTGGTTTTTTGTTTGTAATTTGGTATGAAATGATTAAGTGGCGGAAGCGCGCCTCCTGACTCATTACAGATTATTCACCCGATTTGATCCATACGGCATGTCCACAGAACAATTCAATCAGGAATTTGGAGCCATCAGGGGGCAACTCAAGTCCTATATTTTAAGAATCACCGCCAGCGTTGCAGATACGGAAGACCTTGTTCAGGATACCTACCTCAAATGCGTGGAAAAATTAGACAGCTTCCGGGGAGAATCCTCCTTAAAAACCTGGATATTTACCATCGCATTCAATCTTGCAAAAGACAACCTGAGGGCAAAAAAGCGCTGGGCTGAAAACGTGACGGACATTTGCAAAGAAGCGGCCATGTCCAACCAGGCTTTTTTTCAGGAAGCCATGCACATCCGGATGACCTCGCCGCAAGGCCATTTCGAGATCAGAGAACACATTGCATTTTGCTTTACCTGCATCTCAAAATCATTGCCGCTGGAGCAACAAATCTGCCTGTTGTTGAAAGAGGTTTACGAATTCAAAGTTCACGAAATCGCTCAAATCATAGCCAACACGGAGGCAATAGTGAAATACTATTTGCATACCGGGCGTTCGAAAATGGTGCATATCTTTGAAGGACGTTGCGCGTTGATCAAAAAGGAGGGCATTTGCCACCAATGTTCTGAATTGAACGGAATTTTCAACCCAAAGCAAAAACTTCAGGTCGAACTGATGAAAATTGAGATGGCCAAAGAGGCTGAAAATGCAGACAAAGAACATTTGTTTGATCTAAGAATGCAGATTGTGCAGGGGATTGACCCTTTTGGATCTAATGCTGCGGCATTACAACTGCATCATTTAGAACACAATAGAATGGTGATGGAAAATATTTAGAAAAAAATGCCGAATGGCCTATCGTTTTTGAAGGCCCAATCGTCAAAATGAAACTAAACAAAATTCCTTAAACATGACCAGTAACACAATCGCACAAAACGGCAAAGCCACTACGGTAAAAACGACCTTTAGCCGGGAAACGTCCGTAGGCATTGAAATTAAAGCAGACGCGGCCATTGTCTGGGCTTTATTGACCAATGCATCCGACTACCCGCGCTGGAATTCTACAGTGATTTCTATCGAAGGAGACATTACATCCGGGGGGCAAATCAAATTGAAATCAACACTTGACGCGAAAAGAACCTTTAAACTCAGGATCAAGGAATTTGACCCAGAAAGAAAAATGGTCTGGGGAGACGGCCAAGGCAACCGCGTTTACACCTTGACTGACCTTGGAAACGGTGTCCTTTCTTTTTCCATGCAGGAAAAAATCGGAGGGCTGATGTTCCCGCTTTACGCGAAATACATTCCGCCATTCGACCAATCGTTTGAGCAGTTCGCAGCCGACCTCAAGCGTGAAGCAGAAATCATTGCCAGCACTAAAAACTAAAAAACTATAACTATGGAAAAAGGAACAAAAGCAAACCCTTGGCAGCTCAAAACGCCGCCTTTGACTTCTGATTATGAGATGTATCGGGATCAGAAGGA
>JABWAJ010000272.1 GCA_013361075.1 Saprospiraceae bacterium
GCCCCGCAGCGACACAGCGCGACTCGTGTTTCTTTCATGACGACGGTTTCTCCATCAGGACTCATGATTTCTAAGTCCCCACGCACATACAGGGGCCCGTTGGGTTCAATCGTTACCGTATTTTTATCCGGTACACTTTCGGCTGTACCCCCATCCTTACGGGTAAAATGCAGCGCTCCGGTGGGGCATCAAATGGCGACTGGTGAATTGATGAACTTGAACTTATTTGCCAGGGGCACCTTTCAGGGATTGTACGACGTATTCCCAAAGAATTTCGTAAGGCACTACCTCCAGCTCCGCATTCTGTCGGGCAGCATGCAGGGGCATGCTCTGCAGAGCTTCCCAGTATCTGGCTGCTCCCCGCATAACCGGTTTGTAAACAAAATTCCCGTGCGGCAATTGCAACAACATCTTAATGAAACAGTTGCTGCGAAAAGTATCATCCTTGCGAAGGTAACGATGGGTATACATATTCAGTGACTCAACCCGGTCAATAATCTTGTTGTAGTCGCCTTGAGCCAGTAAAAACAACGTATGCAAAATCAGAATGGAAATATTGGCCCCTTGTTTGTCTTTAGAAAAAGTAGGAACCTGATTCAAAAACTTGCTGGTTCTGAATTTTGCCGAAGCCGGTTTATGAACATCCGGTTTGATCTTTCCCTGCATAATGAAGTAGTGGACATAAGCCTGAAAGATGTTCCATTCTTCTGACTTATTCTGGATCAATTGTTTGTATTTCGGATGCCCCGTTGCTTGTTCGTAAATCTGATAGGCTTTTTGAAATTGCTTTGAATGGAAGCAAATGATGATGTAATAACTGAGGGTATTAAACCAGCTTAAGGTGCCTTCAGTGATGCTTTTCAAAGCACGTTTGGCAAGTTCAGTACCCTCATTGTATTGTTGTAACCGGGTATGACATGCCAGTTGCTTGTTCATAAAAGTAATGATAACAGTTTGCGAATGAGATACATAAGCCGTATTCGATTGAAAAAAATGAAGCGCCTCTTCACAGACTTTCAGCGTATTCAAATAATCATTTACAATCTCAAACCGGAGAATAGAAATTTGATAAAACAGGTATTTCAACCGGTAAGACTGGGTGTGCTGAGTAACTTCCTCAAGCTCCCTGTAGTATTTTCCGGCAATGTCCGCCAAGTCGGTTTTACTCCCTTTTGACTTGGCATAATTGAACATGATGTCTATATAATACTCTTCGGCTCTGAGTTCGGCAAAATAGATTTTTGTATACTCGGCAATCATATCCTTATACAAATCGAATTTTTTTTTGTCTCCCACCAGTACACCATAATAAGTATATAAATCGCGGGCAACACCAAGGATGATGTCCGAAAATCCAAAGCGCAAAGCCTTCTTGAGCATTTGCTCGGCTAAAGGAATGGCTGCAGGCTGCGCGTACCGGCCCAGCAATATCTTCACAGCCACCATTTCTTTGTAGCACGAATAGTAGGCTCTCTGATAGTCATTGAACCCGGGCTGGTTGGCGTCAATGAGAAAAATCGTATTGACCAGGCGATCCCGAAGCTGCCTTTTTAACCTGGAAAAATACATGTTCCGGTTTGGACTGTTGCCGAAGAACATTAAGGTGGCTTCTTCTTCGGAAGCAATCTTACCTGAAGACAAGAGGTTGTATAGTTTTGTCAACTGTGTTTTTGCTTTCCCTCTGATGGCAACACGCTCTACTTGTTTGATTTTGTTTTTTGAAACGAATTCGGCTAACGCTGTTATTTCTTGCATGTTTTTTTTGTTTTTTTGCGTTGCAAAATACCTTATTTCACCTTTAAAAAAGATTGAGGGTAAGGTAAATGTAAATATTTTTTCCTCCTTTTAGGCAAATCTCCTCTGTTTTTTTTACTATTCTTTGTTATAGGCGATTCTTACACATAACCATAGTTTTAAACCAAAATTTAAAATGTTTAAAACTATGAGTACCATCGTCGCTTTTTTACTGTTTATCGGTGTAATTTCTGCTCCTGAGCAAGCTACAGAAGCATTGAAAGATTCTTACCGCACACAATGCGAACAACACGTTAGTATTGTTGGTGAAGATATAACTGGCTGGTAATTACACGGAGTACAAAAGACCGTTTTTCGTGGCAAAACATGGGGTATTTATACCTCTGTTGGACATGATGTGTTTGCGCAAAATTTTGAAAATCAGTGAATTGAATTCACCCTATTGCGCTTTGGGTGTTTAAGGGGCGATGTATTGAAGTTTTAGATAAAAACTTCAATACATTAATCGGCGTAACTGATTTAAAATCAGTCAGCTAAATTAGTTATAGCCTTAACGACAATGAATCTCCTATGTCAAAAGCTGTGTATTTCTGTAATTGTCTTATGCAGAAAGGCCGACTACTTTTGTACTGTGTTTGTTCATAGTGTTTGTTAAGGCATAATTGAGCCCGGCGCCCAAGCCCGCTTTATTATGCTTTTTTTTTGCCTCCCCCTCAGGTAATTCCCGGGGGAACCATTCGTATTTCTGTCTTTCCGGACTATATTTGACCCGGCGCAAGCCGGTGGCATCTATACGTAAAGTAGACATACGATGAAAAAAATATTCTTCCCCCTGTTGGTCACATTGGTCATTTTCCAATCGTGTACCTCTTCAGATACTGCTGATATCATCCTGATCAATGGCAATATCTACACGGTCGACGCTGCAAAACCCCGCGTTGAAGCCATCGCCATCAAAGGCGACCGGATCGTCAAAACGGGTACTACCGCAGAGATTGAAAGGATGAAAGGGGAAAAAACGGAGGTTGTTGACCTGAATGGGCAGTTCGTCATGCCCGGGTTCATTGAAGGCCATGGCCATTTTTCAGGCCTCGGCGCCAGTCTCATGAACCTCAATTTTTTGAAATCCAAAAGCTGGAACGAAATCGTTCAGGCGGTTGGTGAAAAAGCAAAAAGCACCAAACCCGGAGCCTGGATCACCGGTCGCGGCTGGCACCAGGAAAAATGGACGGAGCCCCTCGATCAGCAGGAACAAGGCTACCCCTATCACGATTTACTCAGCGAAGCTTCACCGGATCACCCGGTTTTACTGCGCCACGCCAGTGGCCATTCTTTATTTGCCAATAAAAAAGCCATGGAATTGGCGGGCATCAGCGCCGAAACGCCGGACCCTTCCGGAGGGCGTATTGTTCGGAATGCCCGGGGAGAAGCCATCGGGGTATTTGAAGAACGCGCCATGAGCCTCATCAATACGGCCTATCAGGAATATCTCGATGGGTTATCTGAATCTGATCTGAAAGAACAATGGCTGAAAGGCATTGAACTGGCGGAAGAAGAATGCCTGAAAAAAGGGATTACTTCTTTTCAGGATGCCGGTTCCTCGTTTGAAGAAATCGGGCGCTATCGCGAGCTGGCTGAAAAAGGCGAACTGGATCTGCGTCTTTGGGCCATGCTACGCCACAGCTATGCCGATATGAAAGATCAGCTGGATGGATTTCCCATGCTGAATCTGGGCAATCACACCTTCACCTGCCGCGCTATCAAATCAGAAGTTGACGGCGCTCTTGGGGCTTTTGGGGCCTGGTTGTTGCGGCCATATGCCGACAAACCGGGTTTTGAAGGCCAAAACACCACGCCGGTTTCGGAAGTACAAAACATTGCCCGCCTGGCCATGAATCACGATCTCCAACTTTGCGTTCATGCCATTGGTGACCGCGCCAATCGCGTAACCCTTAACATTTACGAGGAGTTATTCAAAGCCAATGCAGGGAAAACCAACCTCCGCTGGCGCATAGAACATGCCCAGCACTTAGATACAGCTGATATTCCCCGCTTTAAACGCATGGGGGTTATTGCATCCATGCAAGGTATTCACTGTACTTCTGACGCCCCCTTTGTAGTGAAACGCCTGGGCGAAACGCGTTCCCGACTGGGAGCATACCCCTGGCGAAGCCTGCTTGACGCGGGCGTATTGGTGGCCAACGGTACTGATGCACCCGTGGAAGACGTAAGTCCGATTGAAAGCTTCTATGCTTCAGTAACCCGGAAGCGTGCCGACACAGGGCTGGTCTTTTTCCCTGAACAGCGCATGACCCGCGAAGAAGCCCTTTATTCCTACACGATGGCAAATGCATACGCTGCTTTTGAAGAATCGTTGAAAGGTTCTTTAACTCAGGGCAAACTGGCAGACCTGGTCGTGCTGAGTGAAGACCTTGTTCAGTGTGATGACGATGCCATTCTGAAAACGAAAGTCGTGATGACCATGGTAGGCGGTAAAGTGAAATACAAGGAGTAATTCTTTTTGTTGAGGATTTGACTAATTGGGGATTCTGCCATTCTGTCAATTCCACAACCATTCAAATACCCGAATCTTTAAATACTTAAATACTCAGCTATTCAAACCAATACATCATGAATCGAAAAATAAGAATGGGCATGGTAGGTGGTGGCCGTGGTGCTTTTATCGGCGGCGTACACCGCATGGCCGCGGCACTGGATGGTGAAATTACTCTGGTCTGCGGTGCCTTTAGCAGCGACCCCGAGCGGTCGAAAGTTTCCGGAGAAGACCTTTATTTGCCGGCTGGCCGGGTCTATCCGGATTACAAAGCCATGATTCTGGGCGAAAAAGCCCTGCCCGAAGACGAACGCATGGATTTTGTCGCCATCGTCACGCCAAATCACATGCACTACGGACCGGCGCGGATGGCACTTGAAAACGGTTTTCACGTAGTTTGCGACAAGCCATTGAGTTTCAATATGGAAGAGGCCCTGGAGCTGGAGCGGTTGGTCACTGAAACGGGCTTGATTTTTGCGCTCACCCACAATTATACAGGTTATCCGATGGTGAAACAGGCCAAAGCAATGATTGCCAACGGAGAATTGGGGAAAATAAGAAAAGTAGTTGTAGAATACCCACAAGGCTGGTTGTCGACCCGTGTTGAAGAAAGCGAACAAAAACAGGCATCCTGGCGTACAGATCCCTCAAGATCGGGGATTGCCGGCGCAATGGGCGATATTGGTACTCATGCCGAAAACCTGGCAGAATATGTGACCGGACTGCAAATAGAGGCTTTGTGTGCCGACTTGAGCGCGTTTGTGGAAGGCCGGGCGCTGGACGACGACGGCAATGTACTCCTGCGTTTCAACAATGGCGCGAAAGGCGTCCTGCATGCCAGCCAGATTTGTGCAGGTGAAGAAAACAACCTGAACCTGAGGGTGTGGGGCGAAAAAGGCGGGATCGAATGGCGCCAGATGGAGCCCAATACTTTAATTGTGAAATGGCTCGATAAACCGGTCCAAATCCTGCGCACCGGGGTAGGCTCGCTCTACCCGCAGGCTACTGCCCATACCCGGCTTCCCGGAGGGCACCCTGAAGGCTATCTGGAAGCTTTTGCCAATATTTACAGAAATGTTGCTTTTTCCCTTCGTGCCCGATTGAATGGCCAAAAGGTTGATCCGGTTTATCAGGATTTTCCCTCTGTTAAAGATGGCGTCCGGGGCATGCGCTTTATTGAAAAAGTGGTAGAATCCTCAAAAACAAATCAGAAGTGGCTACCCTTTTAAAAAGGTATTTTATTTAAGTTTTAGTCAAATAAAATCACAGGTTTATGATTCAAAAGCACAACTTTTTGCAACGGGTACTTATGCCCGTCCTGTTCCTGTTGCCCCTGCTGGCATTTGGGCAGGCTAAAGTCAGTTACCAGATTAAAGGCATGGTTACTGACGAATCCGGCGAGCCGCTGATCGGAGTAACCGTTCAATTGGTGGAAGCCCGCGGGGGCACCATTACGGATGCACTGGGAGCTTATGAACTCTCAGGCTCCGCAGAAGCAGGCGACTACACCCTCGAAATGAGCTATGTCGGCTATGGTACCCAGCGATTCAAAGTTGCCATCGGGAGCAGCTCAACCATTGAGCAAAACGCAACCCTGAGCAGCGACATCCTCAACCTGGACGAGGTCGTTGTGACCGGGGCTTCAGCAACCTCAACCCGCAAACAGTTGGGGAACGCCGTAAACGTAGTGGATGGCGGCCAGTTGTCGAAAGCCGGAACCGTCAATGCATTAGGTGCGTTGTCAGGCAAGGTCATGGGGGCACAAATCACACAAAACGATGGTGGCCCGGGTGGTGGCATTACGGTTCGACTGCGTGGCCCCAGTACGATCAACGGTGCTTCTCAACCTCTGTTTATCGTAGATGGTGTTATCGTAGACAACAGCTCCCAGAACGTCATCAACCGCAACGCTGACGCTCAGGCAACGGGTTTCCAATCGGGCCAGAACCGCATCATTGACATCAACCCTAACGATATTGAGCGGGTCGAAGTCATCAACGGCGCTGCAGCAGCCGCCATTTACGGCTCGCTGGCCAGCAACGGGGTTGTCCAGATTTTTACCAAACGGGGTAAAGCAGGCAAGCCGCAGATCAATTTTTCTACTACCGTTTCTATGAGCCAGCTCCGCAAGAGACTGCCGATGAACCAGGAACCCATCCGCTTTGGCTATCCGGGAAGCCCCCGTCTGGCTACTGCCGGTGACCGTCTGACGACCATTGCAGACTTGCGCAGCGCTGCTGATAAAGCGGCCAACCCGGGAACGGGGCCCGTGTCCCTCGGAGGTGCCCTCGTCGAAGCTACTTATCCGGTGACGCGCTACGATTACCAGGATGATTTGTTCCAAACAGGCTATGGTACCGACAATTACCTGTCCATCTCCGGTGGTACAGAAAAAACGCGTTATTATGGCTCTTTGTCTTATGGCAACAATGAAGGCATCCTCAAAACGACGAATTTCCAGCGCTACGGAGCCCGCCTGCGGATTGACCAAACCCTGACCGACTGGGCCAACATGTCCGTCGGAGTGGGCTATACCAACAGTTCTTCGCGCGACCTGCCAAATGGCAACAACTTTTTCAACCCAATCAGTGCCATGGTGATCATTGACAACGTTTGGGACATCAATGAACGCGACCAGGAAGGCCGGCTGCAACACGTGGAACTGGTGCGGATGAACCCGCTCAGCACCATTGAAGGCTTCGACATCGGACAGGAAACCAACCGCATGGTGGGCGACCTGCAGTTCAATATTTACCCATTCAAAGGCCTCAGCTTCAAATACGTACTTGGCCTTGATGCCTACAGCCTGCAAGGGCACCAGTTGCAAAGAAGGGTACCTTATGCCGGGGTAGCAGCAACGTTCTTCCCCGATGGTTATGTCAGTGTTGGCAACGACAATGTGTTCAAAACCAACCAGGATCTGACGTTGAGCTACCAGTTCAACATTGGTGAAAACATAACTTCTGCCACCACTGCGGGTAGCCAGTACCTGTACGACCGCCGCAATTTCACTTTTGCAGAAGGACGCGACCTGTTGCCGTTCATTACCACCGTTCGCGCTGCGGGTAACTTTTTTACGCCAGCTTTCGAATCGCTGTCGGAATCGGCTGTCTGGGGATATTTCCTGCAACAGACCTTTGGATATAAAAACCTGTTGTTCCTGACCGTTGCCGGCCGTATGGACGGTTCATCGGTG
>JABWAJ010000273.1 GCA_013361075.1 Saprospiraceae bacterium
CCACCGGCTTTGGAAAATATCCGATCCTGCTGAAATTGAAGCACTCACCACTTTATTCGACCAATATGTGCCCAAAGTGTACATCGCCGACGGGCACCACCGCTCGGCTTGTTCCGCGTTGCTGTACAGGCGGTTACAGGAAAAAAAAGAAACAGGCATTACCAGTGATCGGTTTTTGTGTGGCTTGTTTCCGGAATCTGAACTGGAAATTCTGGCATTTAACCGCATCGTGCAACTGCCTGACGAACTGGATGAAGAAACCCTGCTTCAACGTTTAGCAGAAGTTTGCACCATAAAACTACTGAAAAGGAAACGCCAGCCTCCGTCCAAACACGAAATGACAATGATTGTGGGCGATCATGGCTATAGCCTGAAGTGGAAACCCGAATTCCTTGACCCTCATGCCAGCCTCTCCGAAATGCTTGATACGGCATTGCTGAACAAACACATTCTGAAAAACATTCTGGGCATTACAGATATTCGTACCGACCGGCGCGTAAGTTATACCGAAGGCCCAAAAGGTTTGCGTGCCATCACCAGGAGAATCCATGAGGATCCGCGGTGTATTGCATTTTGCCTCTATCCCATCAGTGCAGAAGAGTTCTTTGCTGTAGCAGATGCCGGAGAAGTGTTGCCGCCAAAATCTACCTGGTTTGAACCCCGCATGAAAAACGGGTTGTTGGTGCAGGAACTGTAGCCCCAAGCCAAATAGGGTAGGGGCTAAAAAAAAAGCCCAGGCTTTGAAAGCCAGGGCCCGAAAATATAAAGCTATGAAAACTAAAACTATTGCTGTTAGTTATTCTTCTTCACCAACTTCCTTTCCACCTTTGAGGTGTTCCTGGTAAGTTTCCAATTCCTCCCAATTGCCGTTGTTTGCCAATTCTGCCTGCTTCGCCCAGGTGGACGGATCATGCATGTTGTATTGGTTTCCAGCTTCATCAAGAATGGCTTTCAAACGGTCCGTATCGGTGCCTGCCAACTCTGCCCAGGTTTTGATACCGGCAGCATGAAGCAGTCCCTCGATTTTTGGTCCGATGCCTTCTACGAGCTTCAAATCATCGGCTTTAACTTTCTTGCCGGAAGGTAAAGTGATTTTTGCAGAAGCAGAAGCTTTTGCCTTGGTTTTTTCTGCAACAGGTGCTTCTGCAGCCGGAGCTTCCGCAACAGGCGTAACTTCAACCGGTGCAACCGGGGTTTCTGCAACCGCTTCAACGGGCGCTGCTTTCTTCGGAGCCGGCGTCTTTTTGGTTACAGCTGGTGTATCCAAACGCTCTTCGACTTCCTGAAATGGAACCACACTGACAAAGGTGCGATCCATACGACCTCTTTTGAACTTCACATGGCCGAGGGCCGATGCGTGCAGGGTGTGGTCTTTACCCATATAAACGTTTTCACCGGCGTGAAACTTCGTGCCGCGCTGGCGAATGATCACGTTTCCTGGTTTAACTACCTGGCCGCCAAACAGTTTCACGCCAAGTCGCTTACTTTTACTGTCCCGGCCGTTGTCGGAACTACCGACGCCTTTCTTATGTGCCATGATTCAAAAAAATTTAAAAGTGGATCAATGGGCCGATCAGCCGGCGATGCTATCAATCTGAATTTTCGTGAATGACTGCCTGTGGCCGCGCTTCACTTTGTAGCCTTTCCGTCTTTTTTTCTTAAAGACGATTACTTTATCGCCTTTCTGGCGATTCAACACAGTGGCAGTCACCTTTGCGGCGTTCAGCACCGGCGTGCCAACCGAGACGTTGCCGTCGCGTTCGATCAGGAGCACCTGGTCGAATGTGACTTTATCGCCCTCCGTGGCTTCTAACTGGTGGACGAAGAGCTGCTGCCCTTCCTCGACTTTAAACTGTTGACCAGCTATGGTTACGATTGCGAACATGGTTCAATAGTGATTTAAATGAATTGAAAATGATTTTGGAGCGCAAATGTACGTCGCAGCGCCGGGAAATGAAACATTTATGCAAGTTTTTATTTTTCACAACTACTTAACCCCCCTGTTGTTATGCTGTCTTACCAAAACTACAAGTCATGTCACTTTTTGGATTTTTTAAAAAAGACCCTCTTCAAACCCTTGAAAAACAATACGCTAAGTTAATGGAAGAAGCCATGCACATCCAGCGCAGCGGCGACCTCAAAGCTTATGCCCGCAAAATTGAAGAGGCAGAGGCAGTGCAGCAGGAGATTGAAGCCTTAAAAACAGCGAAAGATTCATAAAATGATTTGGGCGTGCCCCCGCCTCCCGCAAGACCATCGCAGCGGGGTCGGGCTGTCCGCTATTATGGCCTCTGCACTGGCTTGGTGATTGAGCGGAGTCGAAATCACCAAGCCAGTGCAGGGGCCATACCGCTTCCATCCCTCACGCGGGTGACGTATCCGGAAACATGCCTTCAAACACCCGAACCGCCGGCCCGCACAACCACACCTCCTCGAACCGGTCTCCGACAGGCTTGAATCGCACCTGAAGCTGGCCGCCTTTGGTTGCAATGGATACAGCTGTATTTTTGGTTTCCGGGTTTTTAACATACAAAGCAATGGCTGCTGCCGTCACGCCCGTGCCACACGACAAGGTTTCGTCTTCCACGCCGCGCTCGTAGGTGGCAACGGCAATGCCTTTTTCTGTCGGTTCTACAAAATTCACATTGATGCCTTCTTCCCGAAAAGTTTCTGAATAGCGAATCTTCCGTCCCAGTTCCGCCACCGGCAATGCATCCAATTGATCCACAAACTGCACGTAATGCGGCGAACCCGTGTTCAGGATGTAATCACCGGTACTGGTTGGCGTCACCTTCACAACATCTGTCATTTTCAATTCTACCCAGTCCGGTGTTGCCATCCGGGCTTCGTGGGGGCCGTCAATGGCAATAAACCGGCAGTGGTCGCCGATGAGGCCTAAGTGTTTTGCAAAAGCGACGATGCAGCGCCCGCCGTTGCCACACATCGAACTTTCGCGCCCGTCGGCGTTGAAATACACCATCCGGAAATCAAACCCCGGCGCATTTTCCAGCAAAATGAGGCCGTCGGCACCAATGCCAAAACGCCGGTGGCACAATCGTGCAATCAAGGCCACATCTGCAGCGTAGGGAAAAATACCGGCGCGGTTGTCCACCATCACAAAATCGTTGCCGGCACCCTGGTATTTATGGAATGGAATGTTGATTGCCATTTTTAGTTCATCGTTATTGGTTACTGGTTATTGGTCTGTTCCCCCGTTGGCGCGAGGTTCTGCCTCGTGTCTACTATTTTAGAGGCTCCGCCTCGTGCTCCCGGGCGGCCGCAAGGAGCCCCTACCGACGCCCTGTACTATCCCTCACCTCCTCCTCCTGAGCAGGCGGAACGTAATTTGGATTGGGTTTCCTGAACAGCATCAGGGCACCCAGCAGCAGCATTAGGGATAGGCCCAGCAGCGGCAACCGCCACCCGCCCCAGATGTTGCTAAAATATGCCTCGTGTTTTTGCATGGTTATTATTCTGTTAAACGTTATTGATTGATACAGGTTTCGGCGTAAGTTTGTATATTGTTTCGCAATACCATCACCTGAATTCCTAAAATTGCTCATCTCAATGACCGGGATCATGAAAAAATACGGCATTGTCATCCTCAGCTCCTTGTTGAGCGCTGTTTTGGCGGTCTTTCTTTACCGCCTTTTCGATGCGCCCCGGGAGGTTGTCATCCGGGAGGCCCTGCCCTCGCAGCACACCGGTTGGACCGATGACCCTTTGCTGGGCGCAAAGCAGCGCACCTTTTTATCTTCTGCTCCGACCAATTTTACGGCGGCAGCTACTGCTGTAACACCAGGTGTGGTCAATATCCGCGCGGCTCAAAGCAGTCGTTTTGATTTTTGGGGAAGTGAAGAGTCTTATGGTTCCTCCTCGGGATCGGGGGTCATTATTTCCTCCGACGGACTCATCGTCACCAACCACCACGTGATTGAAAACGCCAATGAAATTCAGGTAACGCTGAACGACAAGCGCGAGTTCAAAGCTGAAATTGTTGGCATAGACCCTTCAACCGACCTGGCCCTGTTGAAAATCAAAGGTAGCAAATTGCCTTATCTTGAGTTTGGGAATTCCGATTCCCTGCGGGTCGGGGAGTGGGTATTGGCCGTAGGCAATCCTTTTGAGCTGCAATCTACCGTCACAGCAGGCATCGTCAGCGCACGGGGCCGCAGCATTGATATCCTGGAAACCCAGGACCGCATCGAGTCTTTTATTCAAACGGATGCCGCCGTCAACCCTGGCAACAGCGGCGGCGCTCTGGTCAATACCAACGGCGAACTCGTCGGCATCAACACCGCCATCATCACCCGGTCGGGGCGCTACGAAGGGTATTCCTTCGCCGTGCCCGGCAATCTGGTACGCAAAGTTATCAAAGACCTGCGCGACCACGGGGTGGTGCAACGAGGCATTCTTGGTGTGTTCATTGACGATCTGACAGAAGAACGGGCCCGCCAGTTGGGGCTGCCCGCCATTGAGGGCGTTTACATCACCCGCATCACCCCTGACGGCGCTGCCGACAAAGCCGGCCTGCGGGAAAATGACGTGGTACTGAGCATCAACGGCATAAAAACCAAAACCCTGCCCGAAATGCAGGAACAATTGGGGAGCTACCGCCCGGGCAATACCCTCGCCATCGAATACATGCGCGACGGGAAAAAGCACAAAGCCAGTGCTGTACTGCAAGGAAAAACCGGAGATGTGCTGGCCGCCAGCTCAAAAGATGACGGCTTTCTGCGCGAACTGGGCTTTGAATTGCGGGACCTCAGCCGGGAAGAGCAAAAACGCCTCAACGTCAAAGGAGTACATGTCGTGAGTATTTTCCGCGGAAGTAAAGTAGAGCGCACCAATATGGACCCCGGGTTTGTCATTACCCGCCTGAACAGCGAAGCCGTTACCAGCGTCGAAAACCTGACGCAAAAACTGAAAAATGCCAAAGGTAAAGTGTTGCTGGAAGGGGTTTATGAGGATTATGCCGGGGAGTATTATTATGCGTTTTCGATGGAGTGATAACCAACGGAAATTATTTTTATAACCTTAAATTTTTCCTTTATCCAGTCAACAAACGCCATGAAAACACAAGGTTCGATTACCCTTCAACAATACGCTGATCGGGTAGTCATTTTTATTCCCAATGAAAAAAATCCCGCCATTATTGCAGGAATGTCTGCTCTTCTTATTGCTTGGTGTTACGTTCTGTATCAGTTTATTTTGCCGGTCTTAGATGTACTTACAGAAGGCATTGAAGGTCGTAATTTATCGATTATTTTGGTATTAGGTTGGGGCTTGGGTGCCATACACCAATTGTCCCGTCTCTTGTACCTTCTTTTCGGCGGCGTAGAAATAGAAGCGTCCAAAACACAAATCAGGGTTAAAAAACGCTGGGCATTGCTTTCACGCAGCTGGCGCTACGCTCCGGCTGATATGTCGAATATCCGACTCAGAGATAATGTAGTCGAAAAATTGCCTGAATTTATAAAACCCACGAAAATTTGGCCGATCACTTTCGACAATAAAGGCCCTGGCAACCCCGATACTTTGCTGCCTGATATTCAAATAGAGAAGGCCGACGCCCTGCTCATTTTAAAAACATTACTTGACCGGGATATTTTGAGGCCCGATCAGGTTAAAGAACCAGAAATTGAGTTTTGAAAGCGGGGCATAGGCACCAGTTCAATGACTGCTCGTTAACGAACGGACACGTTGAGTGCAGTCGAGACGCTCCTCACCTGTTTTGCTCTCGAATGGCAGAGAGCAGAATTTCATTCAATTTGTCATAGGGAAGCACCATGTTCGGGTAATTACATTTAATCCACTGACAAAATCAATTCAAGCATGGATCGAGTAGATTTTTTTCAGCAAGCAATTGATAAGGCAATGACCGTCTATGTTACAGATCGTAGCCATTCGCAATCTTTTTCCGGACTCCAGTTTGAGCGGATTGCAGACCGTAACAACAATCGGTTTCTGCTTACATTAGTCGGCTGGAAAGATGACGAACGAATTTATCACCTGATCTTTCACGCAGACATCATTGGCGATAAAATATGGATACAAGAGGACAATTCGGACGAAAGTGCGGCACTGTTGCTGGAGCAACAAGGTGTTGATAAACAAGATATTGTATTGGCTTATTATCCTGATTATCATCGGGCGCATACGGCTTATGCGGTAAGTTGAGGTTGAGTTGTGAGGCATTCAGATTTTACAGGATTTAAGGAGATAAGAAAAAATAAGGTTACCTCGTGGGTTGAAGCGACTTATATTTTATATGCGGGTCTATTACCAACCAAATCCCAATCACGTCATCTTTTGAAAGGGCAAACGTTGGGTGTAAAGGATTTGCAGAAGCAAGAAAAATTTCGTCTTCACCAATTTTATAGATGTACTTAATTAGATAGCCTTGTGTTCTGGTCCGAATAACGAAGACCTGATCGGGCTTGAAAATGAATTCTTTAAGATCAATCAATTTGCCCTTAACAATATCTCTGTCTTCATATAGATCATTCATGCTGTCTCCTTCTACATGGAAATGACGTTCATCGGACTTTAGCCCTTCTGTTGATAAAGCCTCGTTTCCGTCGCATGACTCCTGGGAGGGTTCCAGGATTAAGCTACTCGCTCGCACACGTTGAACGGCCTCTCTTCGGTATTGGCTTATAGTTGACCTCTCTAAAATCTCATCTACTCCAGAAGCAATTTCGTTGTAGAACCCGCTATTATCGAAAGCTGACTGGGGATAGCTTGAGTCGCGAGGAAGGGGCATTAAATCCCCCAGAAATGTATTGCGCCAAAGGCAGGGTTTAAGCGGTATTGGAATTACTTTGTTGAAGCGATAGCTGTCAGACTTTTCGATATGATCCAATTCTGCTTTCCGTTCAACCAGATATTCTGCGGAGCAGAGTACTAAAATAATGTGGGCGTTGTCAATATGGGATTGGATAGTCGCCTCAACTTTACTACCACCGAGAATACTGCTTCGTGATTCTATGGATACATTCCTTTGATCTTCAAGCTGTTTCAAACATAGCGTTAGCTCAACAGCTTCCTTCTGCTGCTTCTCGTGGTGAGCTATGTAAATTGAAGTTGTCAGCTTTAGTTATAGTTTTGGCAAATATACAGGTCAACACATTTTAAAACAAATTTTTTGTTTACAAAAAAAACATTTTGTTTTATGTTGATTTTAAACCCCACCCCCCTGTTGTTAAACCACCTTCAAATCGCACCCAGAAACCTGACTTTCCCCCAAAACTATCCCTGTCAAAAACCTGACAAATCCGACCCGAATCCAGCCACCCGGCTTCAAATGCCTGTATATTGGCCCCTAAAAAAACACCATGAAAACAGTCGTCCTCCCCATCCTTTGTCTGCTGGCTTTTGCGGCAAGCGCCCAAAATTTGCTGACCAGCCGCCAAAGCAGTACCTTCACTTATCTTTACCGCATCAGCAACGACGAGCCCACGCCGCCCAGTCTGCTGCGCG
>JABWAJ010000274.1 GCA_013361075.1 Saprospiraceae bacterium
ACCATTGCTCAAACAGGCGATTATGCGGTGACCGTAACCACTGCCTGCAATACATTTAACGAAGCCATTGGTGTGGAGGTTTTGCCCAGCCTTCTGGTGGAACTGGGCAACGATACCGTCATTTGCCCCGGAAAACGCATCACACTGAATGCCGCTGCCGGAACGCCCGCCGAATATGTGTGGCAGGATGGCACCCAAACCGTTACCTATGTAGTGGACACCCCCGGCATTTACAGCGTCTCCGTTTTCAACCAGTGCGAACAGGTACTCGATCGCATTGTGATTGAGGAATGCGAGGTCTGTACGGTATATGCTCCCAACGCATTTTCACCAAACGATGATGGTTTCAACGACAAATTCCTACCCCTCTCAGATTGCATTTTAGACCCATTCCTCATGCGGATCTTCAACCGATGGGGCGCTCTGGTTTATGAAACCAATAATCCCGCTGCAGGATGGGATGGCCGCTTTAAAAACAAGAACCTCGAGCCTGGAATTTATGTGTGGCAAATGGAGTATACCGTTGTGGAAGATGGCAAGCCGCGGGTAATCAAAACATCCGGAGATGTAGCCATTCTGAGGTGATATTTTTTAAAGTGTTTTAAATACACAAAAAAAAGTTTCCGGTGCAACTAAATCGGCCGGTATCCGTTTATCAGGATTTTGGTTTTTTGTGCATTGGTGATGTAACCAATTGAGGATTTACTCATTAATGTACATGCATCAGTTATTGTAATAAATGAAGATAAGTGTATTTTTAAGCATTGGTTTGCCCGTCGCATGCATCCTGTGCACCGCAGCCTGCAGAAATCAGGCCGCCAGTGCCGATGCCAGCGAATTCAGTACTTTTTATGAGCGCTTTCTCACCGATAGTATTTTCCAGATTGAACACATTCAATTTCCTTTGGAAGGGATTCCCGACAATGCCGACAGCGCGGATGTGGCCGACGGAAGTTTTCGCTGGGAACGCGAAACCTGGAAAATGCACCGCAAATTTGACACACAGCGCACCGGTTTCAGCATAGACCTGGAACGACTGGGAAGTGACATCGTTACAGAACGCATTCTCCATGAAAGCGGCAGGTATGCCATGCTCAGACGCTATGCAAAAATGGACGGTGAGTGGCGATTGATTTATTATGCCGGTCTGAACTCGCTTGCTGTACCGGAAGAATGAGCTGTATTCGCCGCTAAAAACAAGCCATACTCCGATTTTTGGCCAACGAAGTGTCAGCTAACTGCCCAAACTGCCGAAACCTGTCCCCCCTTATTTAACGCGACCAACAGGATCGTCTAATTTTGTCGTGCAATATTTCAAGTTTTTATTAACGTCACCATATCTCAGCAATGGAAAAAAAACTGTACACCAAGCTTTTAGCCACCCTTCTTATGGCAATGCTTGCTGCTTTTGGATTTGCACAGGAGCGTTCGTGTGCTACCATGGACGTTTTGGAGCAACAAATGCTCCAGGATCCCGACCTGGCAGCCAGAATGGAGTCTATTGAACGCCATACCGAAGATTTTATTCACCAGCATGCAGAAGATGGCAGCGGTCGGGTTGTCATCACCATCCCGGTAGTCTTCCACATTGTTCACAACGGCGATGCATTAGGCACGAATGAAAACATTTCCGATGCCCTGGTTTTGGCTCAATTGGAACAATTAAATCAGGATTTTGCCCTGACCAACTCCGACGCAAACCTCATTCCCGGCCTTTTCCTGCCGGTTGCGGCCAATACAGAGATTCAGTTTTGCTTAGCGCAAAGAAAACCGGATGGTACTGCTACCAATGGCATTAACCGCATCAATGGCGGGCAGGCATCCTGGACAAGTACCCAAATCAACACGACGCTGAAGCCTACCACGATCTGGAACCGAAACCAATACCTGAACATCTGGAGTGTTGTTTTTGGTGGAAGCAGCTCGGGCTTGTTGGGTTATGCTCAATTCCCCGGCGGCAATGCCAATACCGATGGTGTGGTCTGTTTGTGGTCTTCGATTGGTTCTGTGGCCACGCCCAACCCCTCGGGTGGCAACTACGCCCGCGGACGCACGGCTACGCATGAAGTGGGCCACTGGCTCAACCTACGCCACATTTGGGGCGATGCCACCTGTGGCAATGACTTCGTTGATGACACACCAGTACACAATGCTTCTAACGGTGGCTGCCCTGCTTTCCCGCACCTGAGTACCTGTACCGGAACACCGGTAGAGATGACGATGAACTATATGGACTACACCTTCGACGCCTGTATGTACATGTTTACAGCCGGCCAGAAGGCACGGATGCAGGCCGTTCTGGCAGTGGGCGGTTCCCGTTTCAGCCTCACAACTTCCCCGGGCTGCCTGCCACTGACAAGTACCTGTGGCACACCCGGCAGTTTGAGCGCAAGCGCCATTACGGCAACAACGGCAACCCTTACCTGGGGTGCTGTCAGTGGTGCCACCTCGTACAACATCCAATGGCGACCTGTTGGCACGACTACCTGGAGCTCTACAACATCCGGTACTACATCCGTTGCCATTAGTGGCCTGAACGCCGGCACGCAATACGAATTTCAGGTACAAGCGGTTTGCAGCACAGGCCCGGGCAGTTTTTCGGCATCCAGCACCTTTACCACAACCGCTCAACAGAGTTGTGGTACGCCAACCAACCTGCTCGCAACATCCATTACTGCAGGCAGTGCCGTGCTGAGCTGGACCGGCGTCAGCGGCGCTACGTCTTACAATGTTCAATGGCGGATTTTTGGCACGACAACCTGGAGTAACGGCACTACTTCCAATACCTCCCTCCAGATTACAGGCTTAGTTGCCGGTACGCAATACGAATTCCAGGTGCAGGCCGTTTGCGGCACTACAACCGGAAGTTTTGCTTCTGTATTTAAGTTTACAACCGGCACGGCTCAAGGCTGTGGCATACCTCAGGGCCTCAATGCAACCAATATCGGGGCTACGGTGGCTACACTGAACTGGACCGCCATCAGCGGCGCTACATCTTACAATGTCCGCTGGCGCCAGACAGGTACCGCAACCTGGACCACTGGCTCAACAAGCAATACTTTCCTCAATATTTCAGGGTTAAATTCCAGAACATCCTACGAATTTCAGGTACAGGCTGTTTGCGGTGCCACCACCGGAAGCTATTCCGACTCTGCTTCTTTCTCTACGGGATCTTCAGATAGCGTTTGCGGCACGCCCGGCGGTCTGAGCGCAACGGCCATTACCACCACAACAGCGACGCTCAACTGGGCATTCATCAGCGGCGCAGTTTCTTATAACGTACAATGGAGGCCAACCGGATCTACGACCTGGAGCGCCGGTTCAACTGCCAATACTTTTCTCAATATCAGTGGCCTGAGCGCCGGCACAACCTACGAATTTCAGGTGCAGGCAATCTGCGGCAGCCTTTCGGGTACTTTCTCCGCTTCCGCGAATTTCACAACGACGACAGGAGCAGGCTGTGGTACGCCTTCAGGCCTGAATGCAACTGCTGTGACGACAACGACAGCAACACTCAACTGGGCAGCAGTGAGCGGTGCCACTTCCTACAACGTACAATGGCGGCCAACAGGCATAACAACCTGGAGTACGGGATCAACCGCCAATACGTTCCTGAACATTAGCGGCCTGAGCGCCGGTACGACATACGAGTTCCAGATACAAGCCGTTTGCAGCAGCTTAACGGGGGCTTTTTCCGCTTCCGCGAATTTCACAACAACGGCAGGAGCAAGTTGTGGCACACCTTCGGGTCTGAATGCCACGGCCGTGACCGCTTCTTCTGCCACACTCAACTGGGCCTCAGTGAGCGGCGCAGTGACTTACAATGTGCAGTGGCGGCCGGTAGGTGCAACTACCTGGTCAAGTGGTACTACCTCGAATACGTCCCTTGGCATCAACAGCCTGAGCCAGATCACTCAGTATGAATTCCAGGTGCAGGCCGTTTGCAGCAGCCTAACGGGGACTTTTTCCGCTTCCGCGAATTTTACCACCCTCAGTGCCGGCGGATGTTTGGATAATTTTGAACCCAACGACATCCGGAGTTCTGCTTTGCCCCTGACCCCAACCGATCAGGACTTATCTGCCCAAATTTCCTCTACGGGAGATGTGGACTGGTATAGGTTCTCAAATGAAGCTGGACTGGGCAATGTACGGATTGACCTGACAAACCTGCCTGCCAACTACGACCTGCGTTTGTACCGGGGTGGCTTCCAGTTAGCCATTTCTCAAAACAGCGGTACTTCACCTGAGTTGATCATCTACAACAACGGCGTTATTTCTTCTGATTTGTACGCGTATGTTTACAGCAACAACGGTGCTTTCAGCAGTACGCAGTGCTACACCCTGCGCATCAGCCTGAGCAGCTCCAACTGGCGTACCGACGGCAGCACTGACGGGGAAGTGAACACGTTTGAATTCCCGGTCACCGTCAACGGTTCCGGCTTCTCCATGTTCCCTAACCCGGCGCAAACAGAACTGACACTGGATGTGTACCAGGAAGTGACACAACCGATTAAGGTGATCGTTTCTGACATGACCGGCAAAGTCGTTTCCGTGAATACCTACGCATTAACGCCTGAGGAGGCACGCATCAAGCTCGATGTGAGCGCCCTGCCTGCCGGAGTTTATACCGTACGGATGGAAAATGGCAAAGCGACAGGTACACAGAAGTTGATGATTGTGAGACCGTAAGGTCAATAGGAAATAACATGTAAACATGAGTCATCCCTGATTTTGGTAAAAAAAGACCTCGGATGGGTCATCTGTTTGTAGAAAATAATCGAAACGCAATTTTTCGACCTCTACGAGGTTACTTTGCCTTTAAAATACATTGATCTACAAATAGTTGACTTCTCCGAGGCCTAAATCTGGATTTGAAAAAATTCGGGATGACTCATGTTATTTTAGAAAGCAACGACACCACCAGCATCTGATCTATAGGTCAGAATGTCCTGCCCTTTGCCAGGACCATTTGTAGCTACAAGGATCAAATTCCAGATGGCGCTCTTATTTACACCAAACGTTTACCAAACTTTTGGAAGTTTAGTAAACGGCAAATACTTCACCCTGATAAAAACCCCGGTTAAACTTCCAAACGTTTACCAAACTTTTGGAAGTTTAGTAAACGGCAAGTGCTGCCCCGCAATAAAAAAACCCCCGGTTATGCCATTGCAACCGGAGGTCTATTCAAAAAACAGCAGGATATATACTCCACCACGGGCAAGCCAGCCGCAGGAAGGGTTCACATGAAGGAGTATACAGGCACTATATATGCCTAACCTAACCAGCCTTGATTTTGGTGTGTTTTACTTCGTAGGGTAAAGAACGAAGCTCCTGCTATACCATGCGCGGAGGACTCCCAAGCCATGCCGAAGTTGTTCGGGCAAATAGCTGAGGAGTACTCTGCATGTAGTTACCTTACAAATCGCTTACCCGGCGAACGACCTGGTAAAGGCGCGTGTATTCGTTGACCTCTTCCACAAATGGATCGTATTCGAGGTGGTTGGCGGAAACCATTTTTAAGTGCGTCACCCGGCCTTTCTGGTTGGCGATGCGCTGGACGTATTTGACCCAGATGGATCCGTTGCTTTTGACCGCGTAAATTTTGTTGTCTTTGATTTCGTTGATGCTGTTCAACTCTTTGCAGATGACAATGTCGCCATCCTGGATCACCGGCTCCATACTAACCCCGCTGATGGGAAATGCCACCAGGCCGCCACCGGCAAGTCCCGGGATGCTGAAATATTCATTCTCCTCGCGGGCTGCAAATCCACCTGGATCTATGGCTGTGCCGGCAAAGGCTTCTACGGTAGTAAACAGAATGTTGCCATAGGACTTTTTGCCGCCAGCGCCGGCTTCTGCACGTTTGTCTTTGGGCAGGTCAAATCCGAAAGGCGTTCCTGAACCTTCAAGCAGGTAAGCTTCATTGACGCCGAACTCCTGGCATAGTTTCCGGGCATGGTGGTAATCAATGCAACGCTTGTCTTTGGGGTTGAGAAAAGCGCGAACGATATGCCCATAGGCGCGGTTGCCGAGGATTTTTTCGGCAAAGTCTCCCATGCCTCTTCCATCCCGGTCATTTTTTACAACGTCGCCCCGCTCTTCCAGTAAGCTGAAAACCTTGAGGAAGCGCTCGTTAAGCAGTCTGCGATCTTCGCTGATCATATCTTTTGTCGTTGAGATTAAACAATCACCTTGAATGACGACGCAAGATAAAACAAAACATTGTTTCAAACAAATATTTTGAATAAACTTTTTTCAATTTCACCATTTGAGGAGTTGAGGAGTTGATACTTTTCGACCAGGATTTCGTTCCCTTGCATTTTCAAATCCTCTCATCCTCAATGTTTAAAGTGCCGGAAACCCGTGATGGCCATTGACATGCCATGCGCATCGCAATAATCTATGCTTTCCTGGTCTTTGATGGAGCCGCCTGGCTGGATAACCGCTGTAATGCCCGCCTCGTGCGCAATGGCAACACAATCAGGGAAGGGGAAAAACGCATCAGAAGCCATTACCGCGCCTTGCAGGTCGAATCCAAAACTTTCGGCTTTGGCGATTGCCTGGCGCAGGGCATCCACCCGCGAAGGCTGACCGCACCCCATGCCCATGAGCTGGCGATTTTTTACCAAAGCTATAGCATTGGATTTCAGGTGCTTGACACACTTATTGGCAAAAAGCAGGTCGTCAATTTCCGTTAGTGTCGGGGTAGCAACGGTGGCATTTTTCAGGTCAGAAGCCGTTTCCGTTTTCAGGTCGCTGTCCTGTTCTACCACGCCATTGAGCAGGCTGCGGAAACTGCGTGGGCGCACAAAGAAGTCCTTGATGCGCAGCAGGATGCGGTTGCTTTTTTTGCGCAGGAGCGCGAGGGCGTCTTCGTCGAAATCGGGGGCAATGAGCACTTCGTAAAACAATTCGTCTATTGCGGCAGCGGTGACGACGTCCACACTGCGGTTGCACACAAAGATGCCGCCGAAAGCCGACGTATTGTCGCAAGCCAGGGCCGCATGCCAGGCTTCGGGAAGTGTAGCACGGGTAGCCACGCCACAGGTATTGGTGTGTTTCAGGATGGCAAAGGTAGGCGCGTCTCCTTTGAATTCGCGCATGACCTGTACGGCAGCGTCAATGTCCACAAGGTTGTTGTAGGAAATGGCTTTGCCGCTGAGTTTGTCAAACAACTTTTCGAAATCCCCGAAAAAAACGCCGTTCTGGTGAGGATTTTCGCCATAGCGCAAGATGTCGGAACGGTGAATGCTGTATTTAAAGGTGACGTCGGCGGTGCCTTCATTGAAGTAATTAAAAATGGCGATGTCGTAATTGGAAGACACTTTGAAGGCCCGGCGGGCTAATTCGCGGCGGTCTTCTAAGCTCGTGGCACCTTCTTTTTCCTGCAACCATTGCAACAGCAGGCTGTACTCCTCCTTGGAAGCCACTACGGCCACATCGTGGTAGTTTTTAGCAGCCGCCCGAATCAGGG
>JABWAJ010000275.1 GCA_013361075.1 Saprospiraceae bacterium
AAAGTAGAAAAACCGGCAACAGCAACGGCGGCCGCAACGGGCGAAAAGAAACGCCCTGGCCGTCCGAAAGTAGAAAAACCGGCAACAGCAACGGCAGCCGCAACGGGTGAAAAGAAACGCCCTGGCCGCCCGAAAGTAGAAAAACCGGAAACAGCAACGGCAGCCGCAACGGGTGAAAAGAAACGCCCTGGCCGTCCGAAATTAGAAAAACCGGCAACAGCAACGGCAGCCGCAACGGGCGAAAAGAAACGCCCTGGCCGCCCGAAATTAGAAAAACCGGAAAAATCTAAAAAACATGGTGATAAATCAGGAAATCAGGAAAATTCGGCTAAAGAGAAATCTCAACGCCCTGAAATTTTTCCGATTTATTACCACTTAGAAAAGAAAGTATCCAAAATGGAGAAAAAATTGAAAAAAGCGCTGAAAAAGCTGGATCGCCTGAAAAAGAGCTTCCAGGGATAATTGGCATTTTTTTAATCATTTATCAAACACGCGATGTTGTCTGCAGGATGTCATCGCGTGTTTTTTTCATGAGGGATAAGGAAACAATTCATGCTCAACACTCAGGTTTGTATTGTAGGCGCAGGGCCAGGCGGGGCTGCTACGGCTTTGAAACTCAGTTATCTTGGTATTCCGTGTATACTGATTGATAAGTCCTCATTCCCCCGGGATAAAGTTTGTGGCGACGCCATCAGTGGCAAGGTAACGACTTTGTTAAATCGTCTGGATCCGGAAATCATGCAGCGATTTCGGGCATTGCCCTCCCAATTTGGGGTGTGGGGGATTCGCTTTATTGCTCCTGGTCGACGTGAATTGCGACTGCCATTTGCTGCTGACTATTCACAAACAGATGCGCCGCCACCGGGTTATGTTGCCCGTCGTTTAGATTTCGACGATTTTCTCATTCAGGAAGTGAAGCGCCGCAACAATATTCAATTTTTCGACAGTACCGAAATTGATGGTTTTGAACGGGAAGCTGAACACTGGACGGTAAGGGATAAAAGTGGTGAATTTGTTGTGCGAACCCCGCTACTCATTGTTGCCAACGGAGCACATTCAGCATTCAGCCGAAAAATTGCCGGCCACGAAAAAGATCCAAAACATCATGCGGGGGCGGTAAGGGCCTATTTTAGGAATGTACGGCACACTGACGAAGATAATTTTATTGAATTGCATTTTCTGAAGCAACTGGTGCCTGGTTATTTTTGGATATTTCCGCTCCCCGGAGGTTATGCCAATGTAGGCCTGGGGATGCGAAGCGATATTGTGAGCAAGAAACGAATCAACCTGCGCAAAAAATTATTGGAAGTTATTGAAAGCCATCCTCCATTTCGGGAGCGGTTTGAAGGGGCTGAACTGGTTGGGGAAATTGTAGGCTATGGCCTGCCTCTGGGGTCAAAAAAGCGCCTGTTGTCAGGAGATGGCTACATGTTGGTGGGAGATGCCGGTCACCTGATTGACCCGTTGACCGGAGAAGGCATTGGCAATGCCTTTTACAGTGGGTTCATTGCAGCCGAACAGGCCTGGCAATGTTTGGAGCAAAATAATTTTTCTGCGGCCTTTCTGGGAGCCTACGATGTGCGCGTTCAGCGGGTCCTTGGTGCCGAAATGCAGTTGAGTTACCGGTTGCAGCGACTGATGGCTTATCCTGTGCTTGTTGATGTGGTTACCGCCATTATTGGGGGCAACAAGCGCGCTCTGGACATGCTTACGCAAATGTACCACGACCTGGAAGTGCGCCGAAGTCTTGCTAAACCCTGGTTTTGGCTGAAAATGTTTTTCAGCAGGAAATAATTTTTAATGATTAAGTGATCAACCGGGCTCTTTAAAAATTACGCCACCAGCCCCTGCACTTTTCCGAGTGCTTCCTCAAGCCCTGCGCTGTTTTTGCCGCCTGCTGTTGCAAAAAAGGATTGCCCGCCACCGCCACCGTCAATGGCTTTTGCCATTTCCCGAACCATATTGCCGGCATGAAACCCGCGCGATTCAACCAACCCTTTGCTGACGATGACCGTAAGCAGGGGTTTGTCCTGCACAATGGCACCAAGCACGATAACCGATTCACCAAGGTCTTTTTCCAATTGATAGGCGATTGTTTTGATGGCATTGGCATCGCCAAGGGGCACCTGTGCCACCAGCAGTTGGTAACCATTCCGGGCTTCTGCTTTTTTTACCAATTGGTCTTTCAAAGCGCCGGCTTGCTCCGACATGAGCTTTTCCAACTCTTTGCGCAATTGGCGGTTTTCTTCCATCAGACTGGTAACATGCTGCCCTATATTTTTCGGGGTTTTTAATGCAAAGCGAATTGCTTCAAGTTCTGCAAGTTCTTTTTTTATAAAGTTGGTTGCATTTTCAGCAGTGAGGGCTTCAATGCGTCGGATTCCGGCTGCAACGGCACCTTCGGATACGATTTTAAACAAGCCTATTTGGCCGGTTGCTGCGACGTGGGTACCTCCGCAAAGTTCTACCGAGTAGTCTTTTCCAAAAGTAATTACCCGTACAGAGTCGCCATATTTTTCGCCAAAAAGCATCATGGCGCCGGTAGCTTTCGCCGCTTCGATGGGCATGTTGCGCACTTCCTCCAGGGCGATGTTTTCGCGAATTTTTTCATTTACCATGGTTTCGATCCGCTCAATTTCTTCCGGGGTCAATTTTTGAAAATGATTAAAGTCGAAACGCAGACGTTCCGCGTTCACATCCTGACCTTTTTGCAAAGCATGGGCGCCCAGCACACGGTGCAAGGCTGCATGCATAAGGTGAACGGCGCTGTGGTTTCCTGAAGTCGCCAAGCGTTTTTCTGCATTTACTTCAGCAAGCACTGGTACCTGGAAGTTTTTTGGGAGATTTTTTACAAGATGAATGACCAGATCGGTTTCTTTGAGCGTATCTATTACTTCAATTATTTCATCGCCAACATGCAGCCATCCCGTATCGCCCGCTTGCCCGCCGCTTTGCGCGTAAAAGGGGGTTTGCGACAACACAACCTGAAAAGCTTCCTGTCCTTTGGCGACTACAGTTCTGTATTTCAATATTTTAGCGCCTTCTACAACCAGTTGGTCGTATCCAACAAAAGAACTGTCGCTTTCATCAGTCACTATGTTCCAGTCGCCCACTGCTTTTTGCGCATCTGCACGCGAACGGCTTTTTTGGATGTCGAGCGCTTTGGCAAAAGCAGCCTCGTCTACCCGCCAGCCGCGTTCTGCAGCCATCAGGCGGGTAAGGTCAATCGGAAAACCAAAGGTATCGTATAGCTCAAACGCATCCTGTCCCTGAATGATGCCGTCTTTAACTTCCAGCACATCAAAGCGGCGCAACCCGTTTTCGAGTGTATGAAGGAACGCTGTTTCTTCTGCTTCAATGATCTTCGCGATGAGGTTTTGCTGGGACTTGAGTTCAGGAAAGGCATCCCCTAAAACCTCCACCAACACGGGAAGGAGGGAATGCATAAACGGAGATCGGAGCTCTAAAAAAGAATAATAATACCGCACTGCACGGCGCAAAATCCGCCGAATGACATAGCCTGCGCCACCACTGTCGGGCAACTGACCATCTGCAATGGCAAAAGCAACTGCCCGAATGTGGTCGGCAATTACCCGCATGGCGATGTCGCTCATTGCATCTGATGTATAGCTGGAGGTATAGGTTTTGCCACTTGCTTTTTCAATAAACTGGATCAGCGGGGTAAAAACATCGGTGTCGTAGGTCGCTGTTTTGCCCTGCAATACCATACACAGGCGCTCAAAGCCCATTCCGGTATCTACGTGTTTGTCAGGCAATTGATCTAAAGTACCGTCTGCTTTTCGGTTAAACTGGATAAAAACGTTGTTCCAGATTTCAATGACGCGTGGATGATCCTGATTTACCAGTTGCTCGCCGGGTGTTTGGGCGCGCTCGGCATCGCTGCGCAAATCTACATGGATTTCGGAGCAAGGACCACAAGGGCCACTTTCGCCCATTTCCCAAAAATTATCTTTTTTATTGCCGTCAAGGATATGATTGTCGGGCAGATACTGTCGCCAAAAATTGCGGGCTTCTTCGTCTGAAGGCAGATCTTCTTTGGCATCGCCGCCAAAAACCGTTGCGTAGAGGCGATCTTTGGGCAGCTTATAGACTTCGGTCAGCAATTCCCAGGACCAGTTGATGGCTTCTTTCTTAAAATAATCGCCAAACGACCAGTTGCCGAGCATTTCAAACATGGTGTGATGGGTACCGTCGCGGCCCACGTCTTCCAGGTCGTTGTGCTTACCGGAAACGCGCATACACTTTTGTGTATCAGCGATTCGGGGCGCGGATGGGGTTTGGTTTCCGAGAAAATAATCCTTGAATTGTACCATCCCTGAATTGGTAAATAGCAGCGTAGGGTCATTTTTGCTGACGATGGGCGCGGAAGGCACAATTTTGTGTTGTTTGGAAGCGAAAAAGTCCAGAAAAGTCTGACGGATTTCTTTAGACGTCATCATTATTTTAACAATTTTGGCAAAAAACGGATTTTTTACCACAAAGTTCACGATTGATGTATTACAGAAACAGGCTGCGAAGATAAATTAATCTTGATGTATTGGTTGGCGAATTCTCAATTGATGTGGCTTCAGTATCCATAAACAGCCTTATAGATTATTCAATATTTGAACTGCCTCAAATATTGATAGCTGATGTCTGCGCTTTCCAGCGGCTGGTGTTTGCGGCAAACATCCTGCTCTACATAAAAGTGCTTCATGCCTGCCGTCTTACGCTCTTTAAAAAGAACTTTCCAGTCAATAACTCCCTGGCCTACTTCTGCAAAAAACTGTTCCGGGGTATTGTCCATGTCCTTTACATGCCACAAAGGGAAGCGTCCCGGGTGCTTTTTAAAATACGCAATTGCATCTTTTTTTGCTTTTCGGATCCAGTACAGGTCCAGCTCCATTTTCATCAGGTCGGGGTCTGTTTCCTGCAGCAGCAGGTCGTACGGGAGTTGGCCGTCTATTTCCATGAACTCAAAATCGTGGTTATGGTAGCCCATCTGAATACCATAACGTTTGCATACTTCGCCTCCTTTGTTGAGTAACTCGGCCACTTTTTTATAATCGTCAAGGGTTTTGCGCTCAAATTCGTGGAGATAAGCACAGATGAAATACTGTTGGTTCAGTTCAGCAGCATCAGCTACTGCGCTTTCCCAGTCGTTGATGAGGGTACCCTTGCGCTTTGGATTGTCGGCACCGGTTTGTGTGTGTCCGCTTCGGGCAGTAAGTCCGTTTAATTTCAGTTGATTTTTGAATTCGGCCGGTGTCATTCCATAAAATTTACCTTCCGAATAACCGGCTATTTCTACATCCTGATAGCCGATCTCAGCCAGCCGCGCCAGCGTTCGTACCGGATCTTTTTTCATGTCGTCGCGAACCGTATACAACTGAATGCCAATTCGCCCAACTTTTTTTTGTGCTTCAGAAAGCCACTGTGGAATGCTGAAAGCTGCCCCGGCCATTGCAACGGAGGAATTACGAACAAAATTTCGCCTGTTCATGCGTGATCAAATTTTTGCAGGTGTTTTGAATGAGAGGACTGAGGGGTTTACACAAACCCCGTTTTCCGGCCCTGAAAATACTGAAATATAAGCACAATCAGGCATATCAATAAGCCTGAAAATTCCCGCATCAATTCAATGTGGGGAGCCTCAGCTTTCATAGAGCCCGCAATGGTGGGCATTCCCATGCTCACCCAGTCAAAAAATGCGGGAGCAAGCAAGGTGCCCCAAATCAGAGAAACGCCGATGCCTGCCCATAAAACGAAGCGATTCCGGCGCCCAAATGCGGCAAAAGCGCAAACACCGGCGATGTATCCATACATCAGCATCCAACCCACAGGATCGGGATCGTTGTATTGAACCCCCGCAAAAAGCAAAAACACCAGGGCTAAAAAAAGATGGAGTGTTTTCATCGCAGTGGTTTCAACGTATATCCCTGTTCGCGCAGCAAATTGACCACACCCTGTTTTCCCCCCAGGTGACCCGCACCCACTGCAAAGAAAGTAATTTCGTCATGCATCATACCTTCCATGACCGGTATCCAGTTTTTGTTGCGGCGTACGAGCAGCAAGTCTTCGTATTTGCCCAGGCCATCTTCGCTGCTGCCCATCATGGCTTGCATTCCCTGAATGTCCTGATTTTTGTACATTTCTACCATCTGGCTGAATTCATCATTGCCGGTAGCATCTTCTGAGTTGATGGCATCTACCAGCATTTTGGCCTGGACTTTATAGGGGATGCTATCGAACATACTCATTTGATAAGCAGCTGTTTCCAGGCCTACAACCTCTTTCTTTTGTTCCTGCGCCATAGCGAGGAGTTCAAATTCGTAAGAAGTAGTGGAAGATTCTTTGCTTTGGCCTTTCCCCATTGAAGCGGCTACGTCTTCAGAGGCGAGCATGGAGAGGAACATGGGCTTGATGCGTTCAAGAAACCCAAGAGGCAGGCCGATTTTTTCAAAATGTGCTTTTACCCCGCTGTATTCATCCTGGGTCAACAGGTCGCGCAGGGTTGTATCGTTGTTCATGTACATTTTCATCATCATCGGCATTAGACCGGCAATGTCCATGGTTTCTTCCAGATCAATTTCAAAAGCAGCGCGTTTGGCTTTTTTGAATGCTTCTCTGGCTTTTTCCGACAAAAAATAATCTGCCCGTGGAATCAGGTGTATGGTGCCAAATAAATAAGAAGGCTTTGAAAGCTTTTTGCCGCTGATTTCCCACAACAGGGCATTTTCGGTTTCCGCAACAGGTGCCTGGGTTTCCGGCTGGCTCCGGGCGATGGATGCAATAAACAGAAACAGTACGGGTAAAATCCAGCAAGTGATTTTTTTCATAATTTTTAATGTGTTTGATCAAATACCTCCACAATTTTTAAGAGCAGGGTAATGTTTTCAAAAAATTCTTTAACCAATTCAAAACTCATATTGGAACGAAATATAAACGGCTCCAACAGGTCTTTTGGTTCAGATACGCCGACGTATATTTCACGGTCGTGAACCGAAAAATAAATGTTCTTTTTGGAAAGGGTACAAAATTCGAGAATAGCTTCCTGCATGGGCTCGGGCAGAATGCTGATGATATGGGTTTCTTCAGTGGCGTAAACGAGGAACTTCTCGCGGAATTCTTCGTTCATGATTTCCTCATCTACATTGAGGCCACCGTACCAGTTGTAGTTTTTGATGGATCGGGTCAGGAAACGTCTTTCCTTTCGCGGCCATACGACCAGAGAGCCTTCCGTGGGTTCGTTAAACAGGGCACAGAGGAAAACGCCTTTAAATACGGGCTCCAGTTTGGCGCTCATGGCTGCATTTTCGCGCACATCCAGCTCGCTCATTTCAAAATCCATTTCGCCCACCTTACCTTTGATGTGGTCTTCACCCAGATAAAACTGAGCTTTGGTGGAAAACAATGTGCTTTCCAGAAAACGACTTTTGGT
>JABWAJ010000276.1 GCA_013361075.1 Saprospiraceae bacterium
TTTGATCCGAAAACCAAATTGCCGCTCGACTTGCATGTATTAGGCCTCCCGCTAGCGTTCATCCTGAGCCAGGATCAAACTCTCCATAGTCAATTTCTTGTACCTTATAAATAAGGTTATGATTTACATGACTGTCAGAGAATGATTTCCTGAAACTAAAAAATCAAGTAAAATTCGTATCACGATTTAAAATCTTCTTACCTACTCTGCATCAGTGTCAATGAACTTTTTGGAGCAAAACAGTCGTTTTATCAGCAACTTTTTGAAGCCACCGCAACTGCTCTTTTCCTTTTTTCTTTTGCGCTTTTTATGCGCCCCCTTGTTGCTCATTCGCTAAGGGACTGCAAAGATAAGCGGGCATTATTTCCTGTGCAAGCATTCTTGCGAAATTTTTTCAAGAAATATGGTCGGGCAAAAACCGGGTTGGAAATTAAATTTGGCAAACTTTACTTTATCCAAACTATTGCCGCTAAACTTACTTTAATTGGGCCTCCTATCCGGGTAAAAGGCAGTTTTCAAATAATAAAAAATTTATCTCCCACAGTGAAACATTTTTCACCGCCTTCTTCTAAACCGCTCATATAAGGTAACCACACCCAAAAACAAGATAAACCCAAAGACAGAATCCTCTATGGGCACAGCAGTGATCCGGATGCCCAAATACTCTTCAGGATTGTAGATCACAACGGGGTATTCCGTGTAAGCTCCCGTAAGCACACCGTTTACCAGAAGGAACGGAATCCAGCTGACTGCGTAGGCCAGATAGAAACGTGTACGGTAGGAATTGGGTACGGTTAAAAAGTGCCAGAGCAAAAAAGCACCCGCGAGTATGAAAGTCGTAGCGGTGTACATCCTCGGCCAGTTCAGGAAACCGATCACCAGAAAAAGGGCGCTCAGGAAAATGCTTATCGGTTGGTCGAAGCGCAGGAGCCAATCCTTTTTCACATAAAAATTGAGGCACTCATAGATAAAGACACAGGCAAACGGCACAGTGATGAAAAACATCCATTCCTCTAACGGCAATTCTGACAAAAAGAGCCCAAGTACGTATTGATCATTAAACCCCCAAATGCCTTTAACTGTAAAAAAAACATCCCATCCGATAAAAACCATAGCTACCAGCGCAATAGCCGGAAACAAGAATCGCCAATTCTTGTAGTAGTGTACATTTTTATCAAAGCTCAGAAAAACAATGGGTACCACAGTAAACAGGTGCAGGTACAAATAAGTATTCCTGCTTTCGAGCCAGGAGATCAATTTCATTTTGGGCACCTGGAGCAACAGGTTGTCCGGCGTGACCGGGTCTGTTAGCCACTGCAGGGCAATGGCGGCAAGGGCCGTAAACAGAATGGCCGCAGCCATAGACTTAACGGGTGGCATTCAGAGCATGTTTAAGCTGTGGCGCAGTGCCGAACTACACAACAAAATGAATTTACGGCCATCGTTGACCCGGAACCGGGTTTGCACCACCTGCTTAGCTGGTGCTTTTTTGATCTTTTGAAACAGGTTGATGTAGTACACATAGGCCAGGTAAACGCCAAGCCGGGCGCTTTTGGGCAGTTGAACGATCCCGATGAAAGCATCATCGAAGTCCTTTTTGATGTCAGCTTCTATGTCCAGCTTGTCCTCGTTGGTAAACCGGGAGAAATCCACTCCCGGGAAATAAACCCGGCCACGCTCTTCAAAATCACTGCCCATGTCGCGCAGGAAATTGATTTTTTGAAAAGCTGCCCCCAAAC
Source organism: Saprospiraceae bacterium (assembly GCA_013361075.1). Classification (GTDB taxonomy): domain Bacteria; phylum Bacteroidota; class Bacteroidia; order Chitinophagales; family Saprospiraceae; genus JABWAJ01. Next base: position 1,740 of record JABWAJ010000276.1, read on the forward strand.
TGCGTGCAGATGATTTAAGTTTTTGGTACAGCGCATCATCGCCTTCACAAAAAACGCGCAGGCACATCAGCCCAACCACTTCCGCGGAACCATAGATGTACTCTGCATAGAGGCGGTCTTCATAATTGCTGTGGAAAAGATCCATCTCCATGCTATCCAGAAAGGCATCGATCAATTCCCGTTCAATATGGTATTGATTCACCGTTTGCTGAAAAGCATGCAATACCGGATTGAGGCTGATGCCTGCTTCGATAGCCTGATAGGTATCTTTCCGGAACTGCTCCAACAAAGCAGCCTTGGGGTAATCGTGGAAGGTATCCACGATTTCATCCGCAAACCGTACAAAACCATAAATGGCATAAACAGGCAGCCGGAGTTTTTTCTCAAAAACGCGGATTCCCATTGAAAAAGAAGTACTATACCGGTGCGTAATCAACCGGCTGCACTCCATGCAGGTGTCATTATACAGCTTCAGCATGGCTTTGAAAGATTTTGATGATCATTAACACCACAAAGGGCTATGGACGAATTTCTTTGGCAATTTCTCCTGCAACTACCTGCCCTGAAATAATGGACGGCGGAACGCCCGGGCCCGGTGTGGTTAACTGTCCGGCGTAGTACAGGTTGGTTATTTTGGAACTTTTCATTTTAGGTTTCAGAAATGCGGTTTGCAACAGGGTATTGGCCAGTCCGTATGCATTGCCTTTGTAGGCATGGTAATCGCGCTCAAAATCGCGGTGCGCATATGACCGTTTGTAAACCACATGGGGCCTGATTTCCTGACCAGTCAATTTTTCCAGCCGCTCCATGATGACATGGTAATAAGATTCGCGCAGCGCTTCGGTATCTTCCAGTCCCGGGGCAAGTGGCACCAACAGAAAAAGGTTTTCACAGCCTTCCGGTGCTACCGAAGGGTCGGTGACGGATGGTGCACTTACATAAAACAAAGGCTCTTTAGGCCACCGCGGTTGTTCGTAAATATCAAGTGCATGCTGTTTGAAATCGGTATCAAAAAAGAGGTTGTGGTGTTTCAGGCCTTTCAGTTTTTTATTGACACCTATATAATAAAGGAGCGAAGAGGGTGCCATCGTTCGGCTGTCCCAATAACGCTCCGAATACTGGCGGTATTCCGGTGCCAGCAAATGCTGTTCTACGTGGTGGTAGTCGGCAGCGCCAACCACCACATCGGCGTCGTACACCGCAGTGTCGGTTACTACCCGGGTAGCACGGTTTCCGATGATTTCAATTTTCCTGACTTCTGCATTCAAAACCAGCTTTGCCCCCTGCTCTTGTGCTACAGACAACATGCCTTCAACGATCCGGTGCATGCCCCCCATTGGGTACCAGGTTCCCAAAGCGAGGTCGGCATGGTTCATGAGGCTGTAGAGTGCAGGTGTTTTTTCGGGGGTGGCTCCAAGAAAAAGCACCGGGAATTCGAGCATCTGGATGAGTTGTTCGTTCCGGAACAGGGACCGCACATACGAAGACATGGAGCGGAACATTTGCAAACGGAAAAGGCTCTTCAGAATGCGCAGGTCAGCAAATTCCAGTATAGAGTGGCTGGGTTTCTGAACGAATTCTCCCATGCCGACTTCATATTTGTAGCACGCTTCTTCCAGGAAGGTTTTCAGTTTTGCGCTACTGCCGGGCTCATAACGCTCAAACAACTGATACAAAGCATCTGTACCTGCGGGTACTTCCATTACGTCGTCCTGCCCGAAATGGATGGCATAGGACGGATCAAGACGCACAAGGGGATAATAGTCCGCAACTTTTTTTCCAAACAAGCCGAAAAACTGTTCAAAAACATCCGGCATCCAATACCAGCTTGGGCCCATATCGAAAAGAAAGCCTTCGGCACTGAATACGCGGGCACGGCCACCCGGCCCTTCATTTTTTTCGAGAATGGTGACCTCATACCCTGCTTTGGCAAGGCATGCCGCTGCCGAAAGTCCGGCAAACCCCGATCCAATAATGATTACTTTTTTTGCCAAGTTGATCGCGCTTTGATTTGAATAAGGTTGTTCAACAGCGTGATCTTGATTTTGTTTACACAAACCTCACACCAAAAAAGGATTGCTCCTGCGCTCCCCTCCAATCGTTGTTGCCGGGCCATGCCCCGGATAAACTTTCACGTTGTCTTCCAGTTTCAATAATTGCGTTTTAATGCTGTTGATGAGGATGTCATAATCCCCGCCCGGCAAATCAGTCCGACCAATACTCCCCTGAAACAGTACGTCGCCAGCGATGATAAAACGGCTTTCGCGGCAATAAAAAGAAATGCTGCCCGGCGAATGCCCCGGTGTAAACAAAACCTCGAGGCGGGTTTGACCAAAGGAGATTACTTCGTCTTCTTCGATGAACCGGCCAGGCGCCGGTGAAGGCTCTTCAATGGTCACACCGAAATAATAAGCCGTCTGCATAAGGGAGTCAAGCACGGGAATTTCCCGTTCATGAATTTCCAAAGGCAGTTGGTAATGCTTTGCTGCAAAAGCATTACCCAACACATGGTCAATATGACAATGTGTATTCAACAGGCGTACAGGATTAAGACCAAGTTCTTCAATACTACGTTCCAATTCTTTGCGCTCGGCTGCATTGCTGCAACCCGGGTCTATCAAGACGCATTCTTTGGTTTCGTCGTATATAATATAGGTGTTCTCCTGAAAAGGATTGAATGTCAAACGAACAACATTCGTCATCTTTTTTTATTTTTTACAATCTGACGCAGAAAAAAAATGTTATCTTGATAGCAGCTTTGAAAACCGCAAAAAAATACTCCATGCAAAGGTATACTTTTCTGACTTTCCTTTTGTTGCCTGCTCTGGGTCTGCAACTAAACGCGCAGTACGTCAGGGCGGAGTTTGGAAAAAACCGGGTGAAATACCACGATGATTTTGATGAGTGGTCGAAATACGAGAGCGATAATTTTATCACATTCTGGTATGGCGAAGCAAGGAATGTGGGACAAGCCGCCGTGCAAATAGCAGAGCAGGACTTCAAAAACATCCAGGCTGTGCTGGAACACCCGCTCAATGAGAAATTGCAGATTATTGTATACACCGATCTCACAGATCTCAAACAAAGCAATATCGGAGGGGAAGATGCTTTTGTCAATACCACTGGCCATACCAAAATTGTCGGCAACAAAATATTCGTGTATTTTAACGGAGACCATACCCAGCTGCGCAGCCAGATCCGGGAAGGCATTGCAAGCGTTTATCTCGATGCCATGCTTTTTGGGTCAACCCTGCAGGAAATCGTTCAGAACGCAGTGATGATGAACCTGCCGGAGTGGTTTAAACAAGGCCTGACTTCCTATATCGGCGAATACTGGAACACACAAACAGACAATCTGCTGCGCGACGCGTTGTTGAACAAAGACTTTAAAGGATTTGAACAATTGGCTGCCGAAAATCCCCGCTTAGCCGGGCATGCCTTCTGGTATTTTATCGGCGAAAACTACGGTGCGTCCACGGTTTCTAACCTGCTTTACCTGACACGCATCAACCGCAGCGTCGAAAGTGGCTTTCTCTACGTGTTGGGGGCGTCTTATCCTTCCATCATCAACAGTTGGGAAGAGTTTTTCCGCCGCCGTTACGAAAATGAGCTCCAGGGCCGGGTAGATCCGGAAGGTCGGAAAATTGCCATCAAAAACAAACGCAACTTGCCCATCAGCCAGCTCCGCGTAAGTCCGGATGGCAGGCAAATTATATACCTTACCAATGAAATTGGCCAAAATAAGGTGTATTTACAGCCGCTGACGGGCAAAGGGGAGCGAACCCTGATTTTCAAAGAAGGCTTTCGCAATGCTTTCCAGGCAACAGACTATGGCTATCCGCTCTTGGCGTGGAACCCAAACGGCCAGCAAATTGCCATTCTTTATGAACGGCGGGACGTAACCAAGTTGCTGCTGTACGACCTTAAAACTGAAAAGAAGACCCTGCAGGATCTTGCTCCTGAATACCAGCGGGTGCACAGCATTGATTTTGTAAACCCCGTGACGTTGGTATTCTCTGCGAGTATCCGTGGTTTTTCTGACATCTTTCTCTATTTTATCAATACCCGGCAATCAGAACGTCTGACCAATGATATTTTTGACGACCTGGATGCCGCATTTGTGAAAGCCGACAACCGGCGAGGCATCCTTTTCACTTCAAACCGCCCGGATTCGCTGATGCTGCAACCCAAATTGGACAGCATCCTCCCGATTCAAAGTTTTGACATTTTCTATTATGACCTCGATGAGAGAAACAGGGAACTGGTGCGGGTTACCAATACCCCTTACGCCAATGAAAAAGCGCCAGTCGCCGTGGACACCACTTATTTTGCCTGGTTGAGCGATCAAAACGGTATCTACAACCGGGAAGCAGGTTATCTGGAAAGCTATCTGCACCACTACGACCGCTATGTTACGCTCAACGACGGTACCGAAATCATTGTTAATGCGGATACCCTGTTAGCCCTTATTGATACTACTCAAATAGATACCATTGTGATGCGGCCTGTTTATAAAAAACGCGCCATTACGCACACCAATACCAATTATACACGCAACCTGATAGGGCAACATACCTCTCCAGCTTCCATGCGCATCGTGGAACTGATGTACAAAAATGGTACCTACCAGGTTTTTGCATCCCCACTGAATGCCGATAGCATGGTGCTTGCCACCAATACGTCGTTCCAATCGGTGAGGCCAGTTGCCAAGCCCTTATTTGAAACAGCCCCGGAAGACCAGCCCTCCCCTGCTGAAACGGTGGAAAACCTGTTGAAAGAATTGCCACCTGTAGCACCGGATACAATCAAACTACCCGAAGTGAAGCGGGATACCCATATCCTTGATATTGACAATTACCTTTTCCAAAGTGAGTTTGATGATGAAGACACCCCGCCGGTGGTCATTAAAATAGACACTGAAGAAAAACCGGAAACAACAGAAGATCCTCTTCCGGCCACTCCACGGCCAAACGGCCCAAGGCGAACCGGGCCAGTTGCCAGCGAAGAAGGCGAAAAAGTGCACCGTTTCAGGCCGGGAATCATCATTCCTTACCGCTTATTGTTCCAGGCTGATTTCGTTCAAACGCAGCTCGATAACTCCATTCTTTTCGGAACATGGGAAAGTCATGCAGCAAATTCCCGGGGTGATTTTCAGGCGCCGTTGGGCATCCTGTTCAAAGCGAATTTTAAAGACCTCCTGGAGGACTACGACGTGGAAGGTGGTGCCAGAATTCCTACCTCCTTCAATGGTTCGGAGTATTTCATTACGTTCAAGGACAAGAAAAAACGCCTTGACAAGCACTACACCATTTACCGTAGTAATTTCAGGGAAACGGTAGACACCATCAGCTTCATCATTCCACGGCAGGAGGTGAATACGATTATGGGGCAGTTTGCCGTTTCCTGGCCGCTCGATATTTTCAGAAGTTTTCGGGCAACTGCTGCCATCCGTCGCGACAGGGTAACCCGGCTTTCCACCGAGCGCTCCACATTGGAGCAGGCTTCTGTAAATCAGCAACGGGCCAGCCTTCGTCTCGAATATGTATTTGACAACACCCTCGACCTTGGCATCAACCTGATGAGGGGCAGCCGCTACCGGTTCTATGCAGAGGTGTTCAAAAGCTTCAACCTCGATTTATCGGACGGCGCAACCCTCGATTTTGGAAAGGGCCTGATGACGATACTGGGACTGGATG
>JABWAJ010000004.1 GCA_013361075.1 Saprospiraceae bacterium
TTCAAGAATCAGAGGGAAACGGAGCAACGTTTACTAAACTTTAAAAGTTTAGTAAACGTCATGTTGACAAGAATGTCCAGTAGCATGTGTTTGGAGATGTAAAAATTTGAAGGTAAATTTGAAGAATTACAGACAATATTGCCTAATAATAAAAAGTATAACTAAACTAATGAATTACCATGGGAACAAGAAACAAATGTGGCGTTAACAGGCAAGCCGTAGTTATCATTCATGGGATGGGAGAACAAAGACCTATGGACACTTTGCGCTCCTTTGTAAATGCAATAAAAAAACACCTTGAAGACCTTGACGACAGTGAAAAAAACACACGATTGAGAAGTAAAGCGGATGGGGTATCTGAAATTTATGAAACAAGACGATTAAGCCTCAGTGCATCAAAAAAACGTCCTATTACTGATTTTTACGAGTTTTATTGGGCTCACAACATGAGGAATAATAGTTTTCAGGACATTCTCTTATGGCTTTTAAAATTATTATTTTCAAGAAGAAAAAAAATACCCAAAAGATTAGGATTAGTTTGGTGTACGGTTTGGTTGTTATTGTTATTTTCAATAATAACCGTAGTAGCAGTAACGCAGATTGTAGGTGTCAATAAAATAAATTCACTGCTATCAGCATTTGTGGCATTACCAACGTTGATCTCTATAATTACCTTATCCATAAAATCCTCTTTTTTAAATTCTATAGGTGATGCAGGTCGGTATTTTACTCCATCCCCAAATAACATTGGCGAAAGGAGCCGCATTCGCCAACAAGGGATTACTTTTCTAAAAAAAATTCATGACACCACCAGTAATGAAAAATACGGGCGAATAATTGTTGTTGCACACAGTTTAGGAAGTGTAATTGCCTATGATCTTTTAAGACTGTTGTGGACTGAATATAATGAAAGCTATGGACATGTTTCTGTCATTGATCAAAGTGCCATCAGTGAGATTGAAATTCAATGTAACAAAGCAGATGGCATTACCAACCCTGTCTCGTTTCAGCATTTACAGTATAAGTGCTGGATGCAGCAAAAGTCAGTAGGAAATAAATGGTTGATTTCTGATTTTATCACCATTGGATCTCCTTTGTGCAATGCTGATTATTTGTTGATGAACAATGTTTCTTTTGATGAGTTAAAAAACCAGAGGGAGTTCCCTTCTTGCCCCCCTGTTTTAGATGACATTACAAAAACAATCCACTATAATTCAAAACCTTATAATGTCGAAGAAAAAATAAGAACGGTAAAAATTCTTCACCATGCAGCACTTTTTGCAATTACCCGATGGACAAACATCTATTTTTCTTCAGATTTTATTGGTGGCCCCATGCAACGACTATTTGGCAAAGGAGTAAAAGATGAAAGCATTGTGAGAAAATCATTATGGTTCTTTCCGGGAGGGCATACCAACTATTGGGACTTTGATAACAAAGCTTCTTTATCAAAGATCGTTGAAGCACTACGATTAAAGACCCGTTAACTGCAACTGCTTGCAGGGATGGAAAAAACAGGATAGCTTTGGCAACTACAAACACTTTCACAATGAGGCCATACATCTTAGCCGAAACCAACTGGAAAAGCGTAAAAGATGAAGCATTTAGTCTGGCTGTTCTCCCCTGGGGTGCTACCGAAGCACACAATTACCACCTGCCTTATGCAACCGACGTCATTGAAGCCGACTACATTGCGGCAGCATCTGCCCAAATAGCCTGGGAAAGCGGCGCTAAAATCATCGTATTGCCCACCATTCCTTTTGGCGTCAATACCGGGCAGGCGGACATCAAGCTGGACATCAACCTCAACCCCAGTACACAACTCGCTATCCTGGGCGATATTATCGAAGTATTGAACCGGCAGGGCATCCATAAATTATTGATTTTGAACAGCCACGGCGGCAACGACTTTAAACCCCTCATCCGGGAATTGGGGTTAAAATTTCCAAAAATGTTGTTGTGTACCTGCAATTGGTTTCAGGCTTTAAACAAAAAAGATTTTTTTGAACACCAGGGCGACCATGCAGATGAAATGGAAACCAGTTTAATCCTTTACCTGACGCCTCATTTGGTACGTCCTTTAGAAGAAGCCGGTTTGGGCAATGAAAAAAAGCATAAAATCAAGGCATTTACGGAAGGTTGGGCCTGGACGGAGCGAAAATGGTCACAAATTTCGGAAGACACCGGCGTTGGCAACCCAAAACTTTCTACTGCCGAAAAGGGGGGAAAGTATTTCAAAGCAGTCACTCTAAAAATTGCTGACCTTTTGATTGAATTGGCCAACAGCAATGAGAATAAGCTTTATGAGTAATTTTGAAAATACAGCAACCATGAAAAAAATTTTCCAAACCTTCCTCCTCTTTATCCTGCTAAAAGGAGCGCTCATGGCTCAAACGGTCAACCAGATTTCTATTATCCCAACTAATCCGACAGCAAGCGATACAATTTTTATCATCTCCGATCTTTCTTACCGCGGGAACTGCCCATTTGGGTTGGTGTATTCCTACACGGATGTTACCGATTCATTAATTCAGATTTTTCCCACTTATTGTGGTTATTGGGATACCACCCTTTGCAACAGCGTAGATACTTTTAAAATTGGTCCTTTTCCCAACGGGGATTACCATATCCGGATACAATACCATCAGGGGAGTATTTGCCCCATCAGCAACTTCGATGCCACCATTTACCAGGTCGATACTTCATTAACGGTTAGCAACACCACGTCGGTATTGCCAGATATTAACCTTCGTTTTTTGCTAAGAATATATCCGAATCCTGCTAAAACCCAGCTTACAATCTATAGTGATCATTTCAATGAATCGCATGAATATCACTTAAGAATAACCAATTTATTGGGCCGGGAAATTTTTCAAAGCAGCATTTCTCAAACTGAATTGACGATAAATACCACCGACTGGAAGGAAAAAGGAATTTATTTTGTGTCTATTTTTGATGAGCACCATAACAAGGTCAGCGTTCAAAAAATTGTGATAGAATAATCAAATTCGGCCTTTACAGCAAGGGCACCTTTACCACGAACTGATCCTCCTCTTCCCCTGCCCAAACCCGGCACTTTGTGAGCAAAGCATAGCGGTTGATGATGTTTTGCAGGCCTACGCCTGTAGAAATCGGAGCGGTAGCACGCAATTGCAGGCGGTTTTTTACCAAAAGTGTCTTGTTTTCAACGGATACCGTAACCACCAATGGTTCTTTCACCGACATCCTGTTGTGTTTTACGGCGTTTTCAATCAGCAATTGCAGGGTCAGCGGGGCAATTTTACAGGTATCCAAAATCTCTTCGGGCAACTCAATGCGCAGGTCGTATTTCTGTTCAAACCGGATTTTCAGCAAAAAAGAATACGCCTGTATGAACTCTAATTCCGTGCGCAACGACACCAGCGATTGTTCCTTTTGTTCCAGAATGTAGCGGTAGGAACGCGACAATTGGTCGATGAACTGTTCGGAAAGATCAGCATTTACCCTTACTAATGAAGACAAAATGCTGAGGCTGTTGAATAAAAAATGGGGATTCACCTGCGAGCGCAACAGGGCGACCTCATTGAGCAATTGTTGTCGCTCCAATTCGTCCGACCGGAGCTGCAACAATTGGGAGCGCCGCCTGAAATACAACATGCGTACCAAAAAAGCCAACGCGACAATGAGTACCCCAAGAACCCCAACCGTAAGCCAGTTAAGGGTTCTGTCTTTATTGCGCAGGGTTTGCTGGTGAGCCATCTGGACTCTGAAATTTTCTTTTTCGCGGTCCAGACTGTCAATGGCCATCTGGCGCTGGATTTCCATTTGCTTCAGTTTTTGCTCCGTTTCGTATTGCTGGAGGCTGTCTTTAACGATGACTGCCTGTTCGAGGTATTCCAACGCCTTCCGGTAATTGCCCTGCATCTGGAATGCGGTATAAAGACACTCGCAGGCATACCTTTCCTCCTGGTTGGGGCTACCGAGCCTCCGGGCAATGCCGAGCGCGTTGCTGCATACCTGAATTGCCATGGGGTAGCGCTTCAGTTGAAGCCACAAATCCCCCATGCTGATGTAGGCATCGGCCAGCCCTTCCTCGTCGCCCATCTCCTGAAATATTTCGATTTCCTGGTCAAAATCTGCCATAGCCTCCTGATACCTGCCCTGGTAACACCGGATGACAGCCCTGTTGTGCAGCGAAGTGGCCAACCCATGCCTGTTACCGGATTTTTGCTGCAGGGCCATCGTTTTTTCACCGAAAATCAAAGCTTTGTCAAATTCGTTCTGATCGAGGTAAACAGCCGACAGGTTGCCATACACAAATGACAACCCGTTTTCATTACCCAATGCTTCGTAAATTTTGCGGGCTTTCTCTAAATAATCCAGGATGATGGAATCCTGGCCCGGGATTTCGTAATAGATGGTTGCAATGCTGACATAGCCATCGGCGGCCATCTTTTGATCGCCTGTTTCTGTGGCTAATTGCAGAGATTTTGTGATGTAATCTATGGCCTTTGGCAAATTGCTTTGAATGCGGTAAACATCAGCCATATTGCGGTACACGGTAGCCATGTAATTCCGGTCGGGGGCTTTTGCCAGCAAGGCAAGGCTCTGCTCGTAGTGCTGAATGGCTTTGGCATAATTACTTTGAAAGCGATAAGACAATCCAATGCTGTTCAAAGCCCGGGCCTGCCACCCCAACAGTCCTTTTTCCCGGGCAAAGGCTAATTGCTCCTGGGCCAGCATCCGGGTAGAATCGGGATGTTTATTGACATAACTGTATGCAAGCTGTTGCATGGCGTTCAGGCGAACGGTGTCCTGCAGGGTCGGATTATTCCAAACCCGCCACAGGTAGCCTGCATTGACCTGTGCGGAAAGGAAAGTCAAGGCAAACAAAAAGCTGATGAAAAGAAGGATTGCTTTTTTCATTTCAATGTGTAAGCAGTTGAATCAAAGGTAGCACGGAGGCTCTGGACTTACAAATCAAAGGAAGCTGAAATGCCTTCGGAGGCGGATGAATCGGTCAAATCAGCAGACGGCTGGCACAGGAAACAAGGAGGATTGTTTTGATAAATGGGCAAAGGGGGATATATTTGAAAAAATACGGCTTGTCGTTCTTTAATAAAACAACAGACAAGTCTTCAAATGATGCTTAATGATGAAATTTGAGAAGATTGATACCTTGCTAAAGCCTTTCAACAGCTTTATTCACAGTGAATCCACTGCCGGAATATTTTTGCTTGTCTGCTCTGTGACAGCACTGGCCATTTCAAACTCTCCCTGGGGCGATGCCTATCACCACCTCTGGGAATATGAATTTTCCATAGGTTTTGCGGGCCATGTTGTTTCCAACACCCTGCACCACTGGATCAGTGACGGGCTAATGGCCATGTTCTTTTTCGTCGTCGGTCTTGAGTTGAAACGCGAAATTATGGGCGGAGAATTGTCGTCGCCCCGGAATGCCATCCTTCCACTGGCAGCAGCAGTTGGCGGCATGGTCGTTCCTGCGCTGATTTACGCTTTTTTCAATTATGGGAAACCCTCCCTAAGCGGTTGGGGCATTCCTATGGCAACCGATATTGCTTTTGCCCTGGGAGTTTTATCGCTGCTTGGCAATCGCGTTCCTTTGTCTGTAAAAATATTTTTAACGGCTTTAGCCATTGCTGACGACCTCGGCGCCGTGCTGGTCATTGCCATTTTCTATACCTCCGAAATTTCCACAATCAACCTCGCTACCGGCGTAGCTTTCATGGCGGTGCTGTTAACCGCCAATTACCTTGGGGTGCGGAGTACTCTGTTTTACGGAATTGTGGGCATTGGCGGCTTGTGGCTTGCTTTTTTGATGTCGGGTGTCCACGCTACAGTAGCCGGTGTGCTGGCGGCACTGACCATTCCTGCTCGGACAAAAATTGATGAAATTGGTTTTACAAGGCGATTGCGGCTGTATGTTACCGAATTTGAACGCATCCCCCCCAACAATGTCTCCCTTTTAGAGCCCGAGCAATTGCACCTCGTTGAAAAAATCAAAAGTTTGACAAAAGCAGCCGGTACCCCTTTGCAGCAATTGGAGCATGCCCTTCACCCGGTCGTTCTTTTTGTGGTGATGCCTGTATTTGCCCTGGCCAATGCGGGCATTTCGTTTGAAGGCATGACCATTCAGGGGGTTGTAACGTCAGTCAGCATGGGGGTCTTTTGGGGCTTGCTGCTGGGTAAATTTGTCGGGGTAGTTGGCGCGAGCTGGCTGTTTATCAAAATGGGTTGGGCGCAGCTTCCGGGAGATATGACCTTCAAAACTATTTGCGGTTTGGGTATGTTGGCCGGTATCGGATTTACCATGTCGCTCTTCATTACCAACCTGGCTCTTCAATCCCCGGTGGTAGCCCTGGAAGCAAAAACCGGCATTTTAACGGCCTCATTGCTTGCGGGGATTGCTGGTTTTCTTATGCTGAATAAAACTCTGCCGAAAATTGGACAAGCATAAGTCAGATTTGTACGGCAACCACAGCCATAAGGCAAAAACAAACCTAACCAACTGATTATCATGTGTTAAAAAAACAAAAACCAGCGTCTGGCAAGTTGAGGTCAATAGAAACCTTCGCGGCACTTTGGAAATATGGGAAGAACGGAATAATTTTGACGTCCGTATCTTCGATATAGATCGGCGCAATCTTGCAAGTTTTCAACATCGCTATAAATGGATTATTGGGGGCTGTTAAAATGTCCAATTACCAATCTTGGATTGACATTAATTGAATACAATAATTTCAAAAATTATAGTTTTCCTGTTGAATTAAAAGGCTATGGTCAGTTAACACGGGGGCTGATAGACCAATCCAATCAATATTTTTACCCAATTTTTAACGACATCATCATCCTGCATCAGCAATACGCTACATTTATCGGAACGGGTGAAGATTTGCGCCAAAATATGTCTTTTGATAAAAAAAGAGTATTTGATTATTACAACGAAGTCAATTATAAAATCAAGGATGCACTCAAAATTTATGAGGATTCTCCCAAATGGGTTGATTTCAGAGAAGTTTCTTCAAAATACATAAAAAATTCTTTTTCAAAAGCATCCGACTTTTACCCGGCTGAAGGAAAATACCTGCTCGACATTGCTTCCGGCCCGATTGGATTGCCAGAATACATGGACCTTTCCATTGGCTATGAATACCGGGTTTGTGTGGATATTTCCATCAATGCCCTGATCCAGGCAAAAATAAACATGGACAAAGCCGGCAAAAAAGGCATTTACATTTGTGGCGACATCACCAATATTCCGCTGCAACGCGATAGTATGGATGTTGTTTTGTCGCAACACACTTTGTATCACCTTCCCAAAAACGATCAGTTCGCAGCTGTTAATGAACTCTACCGCGTTGCCAAACCCGGCTCAAAAATCGTGATCATTTACAGTTGGTTTTACCACAGTTGGTTGATGAACCTCAGTTTAAATGTCATTCAGTTATACCGGATTATCCGGCATTTTGCAGGAAAGCTCTATGTAAAAATGACCCATTCAAAACCACGCCTTTATTTTTATCCGCACAGTCCGCGTTGGTTTAAAACCTCTTTTGAATTCAGCGACGACATTGCATTTTATTGCTGGCGAAGTACCAATAAGTATTTTTTAAACCTCTTTGTTCACAAATGGCTGTTTGGTGAATTGCTTCTGAACAAGTTAATGGAAATTGAACGTAAATACACCAGATTTATGGGTACTTTTGGAGAATACCCGGCAATTGTCATCACTAAAAAGCAATAAATGGATGACTATGGATTGAAGCAATACTATGCCTGGTGGATGCTGATGACCGGGGCTGTCTTTGCCTTTGTTTTTTATCTGCTTTGGCAAATGAAGAACAAAGAAAAAGCACCCACTGCAAAAATCGAAGGCATCCGTTGGTTTTCGGCGGCTTTAGGGGTTTGGTGCCTTTCCGGATTGGCCGATTTGCTTGTGCTTCAACCTGCTGCGACCATCGCACCAACAGTGGAAGAAATTTTGTGCCGCAGTATTTTTTCTTCCCTGAATTCGATGTTTATCCTGTTTGCCATCCCTTCCATCGAAATCGCCGAAGCTGATTCCAAAGGAATTTTAAAAAGCATCATTGCCTTCGCCAGAAACAAACTGGGGGTTATCGTTTCCGGAATTGTATTCATTGTACTCACCTTGTTTATTTTCTGGCTTTTCCGGGGGCCTGCTGGTTTCAGTGCCGACAATCCCAACTGGTATTGGCTGTACGTTCCTGACATCCTGTTTTCCCTGCTCACCATTCTGGCACTCCTTTTTGTGCTGCGTACGGCTTTCACCGACCAAAGAAGGCACATGACTGCCATGGTTTGGGTCGTTTATCTGACCATTATTTTAACCGCTCTGGCTGAGGTTAGCCTCATTTTTCCGGCCTGGCGAGCCCCCGATGGAGTTTTCCCCGAGTGGTTGAACTGGCTTCGCATTTTTTCACCTACAGCCGGCTATTTCGTTTTTTACAACCTGGTGGCTACCCTCTTCAAAATGCTGCTGATAGCCCTGTTTGTGATTTTGCTTTACAGTTATGAAATCAAAAAAGCGGAGGAGCTGAAAATGGAAGGCCTGCTTTCCATGGAGGAAATCCGTCAGCGCTGGAGCTTGGAGGAAAAAGAAGTGCGGGTGCTGAGGCGTCTGGCCAAAGGGGAAACACGGGAAATGATTGGCTCCGACCCGGATCTGTTCCCGCCCCGTACCAATCCCCGCAAAAACGTGGATGACCTGCTCCAAAATAAAATTGCGCCAAAGCTCCGGCTGGTCAACCGGGAAGTCCTGATCTTGTTGTTCGCACTACAAAACAAAATTATACAATTCGAGCACCCTCAGGAAGATAATTTTACCGGTAATCCTACCGGAGATAATCCTGCCGAAGATTGAGGGTTTCCGACAATTTTCCTGCTTTACTTTTTTAATCCCACACCGTTTTTCGTGCTCTTTTGCGGAGTCGCGGTAAAGTGTAACTCCGCGCATTCCTTTTCACCAACGTGGATCATCCTGATCAGGCTACCCGGCTGCTCTATTTCTTCGGAGCAGGCACTGGACTTGCTTTGCCTGGATGCCGCAAAAACAAAAGCGTATGAGTTTATTTGTAAAAAAACCACTTGCCACACTCCTGTCTGAAAGTCGGGAAGAAGGACAACACAGCCTGAGCCGGCGCATTAGCTCCACCGGATTGGTCCTATTGGGCATTGGTGCCATCATTGGTGCCGGATTGTTTGTGCGCACTGCCGATGCTGCCGCTTTCCATGCCGGGCCGGGCGTTACCATTTCTTTTGTCGTCGCGGCCATTGGTTGTGCCCTGGCCGGGCTTTGCTATGCAGAATTTGCTTCCATGATCCCCATCTCCGGAAGTGCTTATACTTACTCGTATGCCACGATGGGGCAATTTATAGCCTGGATCATCGGCTGGGATCTGGTGCTTGAATATGCCCTTGGAGCAGCAACAGTGAGCATTGCGTGGTCGGAATACCTCAATAAATTTCTTGAACAATTTATTGGCCAGGACTGGACAATCCCTTATGCGTGGTGCCATTCTCCGTTCCAGGTATCTCCTGCCGGAGAGCACGGGATTGTCAACCTGCCTGCACTTCTCATTTTGTTGTTGCTGACCATGGTCCTGATCCGGGGCATCAGAGAATCAGCAGCCGTAAACAGCATCATTGTGGTGGTCAAAGTGGTCATTGTCATTCTGTTCATTGCGTTGGGTTGGTCGTTTATCAACCCCGCCAACCATGCCCCGTTCATTCCACCTGTTTCGGAGTACACCAACAGCCTGGGGCTAACCCGGCAATTCGGAGGTTGGGGCGGCATACTGGCGGGTGCCGGCATCGTATTTTTTGCCTTCATCGGGTTTGATGCGGTGTCAACCGCCGCCCAGGAAACCATCAACCCTAAACGGGCATTGCCCATCGGCATCCTCGGGTCATTGGTAATCTGTACGGCCCTTTACATCTTATTCAGTTATGTACTTACAGGAATTGCACATTACACCGACTTTCGGGTGGCCGGCAAAGAAGCTTCGGTAACCTACGCCATTGAACAATATATGGCCGGTTATGGCTGGTTGGCTAAGTTCATTACTTTAGCGATTCTGTTTGGCTTTTCTTCTGTAATTCTGGTCATGTTGCTGGGTCAGAGCCGGGTGTTTTACTCCATGTCACGCGACGGGTTGGTGCCCTCCATTTTTTCTGAGGTGCACGCTAAATTCCGTACTCCCTGGAAATCCAATATCCTGTTTCTGTTTTTTGTCGGGGCCTTTGCCGCTTTTGTACCGGGCGAAGTGGTGGGCGATATGACCAGTATCGGGGCCTTGTTTGCTTTTATTCTGGTCTGCATCGGTGTCATCATCATGCGGAAAAAGGAACCGGATGCCCCCCGTGCTTTCAAAACGCCGCTGGTACCTTTTGTGCCCATACTCGGTGCTGTTGTTTGCGGGGCCATGATTGTTGGGCTGGGCTGGGCAAACTGGTCGCGCCTCGGTATTTGGTTGCTGATCGGATTGGTGATTTATTTTGGATACAGCAGGCGGCATGCGGTAATTAAATAATAGCGGCCTGTGTTGTTCAGTAACTTCGGAGAGAATATGGAGTGAGGCAAGGATGAAGGGCAAAGGGCAAGTTTATCCCGTAAAGCTTAAAGTTTTTACAATCAATCTGATTGATTACACGAAATCTTTTGATTTTACGAAAATATTGCCTTTTGCCTCTTGCCCTTTGCCTTTTGTTACTTTCTTCTCCGGTCACGATAATTTTTTGACCAATTTTGACGCCCATTTTTTCATGGTCGCCATTTCTTTGTCTGTCAATTTTTTATCGGGCATTTTTTCCAGGAATTTTGCCGGCGGCATGGAGCCCTCTTCTACAACTTTCAGGATGCCTTTCATCGCTTCGAGCTGTTTTTCCTGATCCAGTCCGGCTAAAGTTTCCCAGTTCAATTTTTCCATGGCTTTTTTCGCTTTGCTGTCGTTGCTGTGGCAGCCAAAACACTTAGCCTGTACAATGGCATTTACTTTTTTAGGCATTTTAAATGCGGTGGTATCGGCGACTGTAAATCCGGCCAACAGTACAGTGACCGCCAAAAAGAATGTGGCGAGTTGAAATGTTTTTTTCATGTCCAATGTTTGTGTTTGAATAATAGTTTTGCCGGGCAAATTAAGAAACTTTACCTAAATTACAACCCACCTTGATTTATACGTTAAAATAGATTGATATAACAAATAAAATGCACGGACAACACCACTACCGCCTGACGCTTCAGTGGACCGGAAATAAAGGAACCGGAACCTCCCACTACCGCGCCTATGAACGAAGCCATACCATTATTGCAGACAACAAAGTGGAGATTTTGGGATCTTCGGACCCGGCATTTCGCGGCGACCCCACGAAACACAATCCGGAAGAATTGCTGGTTGCGGCGCTTTCCAGTTGCCACATGCTCTCCTATTTACACCTTTGCGCAGTAGCCGGAGTTGTCGTCACAGCTTATGTCGATCAGGCAAGCGGCACCATGGTGGAGACAGCAGATGGAGGCGGGCATTTTACGGAAGTGACCTTGAATCCGGTTGTGACGGTGGCAGAACCTGCTATGATGGAAAAGGCGAACGCATTGCATGGAAAAGCCAGTGAGGTGTGCTTTATCGCCAATTCAGTCAATTTTCCGGTTCACCACCGCCCAACCTGTAAAATAGAGGATCAGTAATTTTCGGGAATTTTTCAGGCTGCAGCCGATTGGTCGCGCCGGGAATATTTTGGATCAAGGTTGACGTTGTTACATGAACCGGTTGGGCCGCTCTGCCATTTCCGTGATCAATTAGACTGTTTTCTTAATTTGAATATTGACAGATACCAGCCTTCCAGTAGCTGTCATGATATTAAGTGATTTAGAGCTTGTTCTTTTTTCCATTCAGCCATTCCATCTTTGTCAATTTGCTTCAAAATATCATTTCTACTGTATTTGAGCAGTTTTCCTTTTTTATCTATCCAATAAACTGCATTTTCTCCGGGAGGAATGATGCTTTTGATTTTTCTCCCAGTCAGGGGCCTTCCAACACTTGTTCATGTCATATGCCCCATCAGCATTGACTGCGGTAATGGCCGTTTCAAAAGGTGTTAATCTGGGAGTAACTTGGTGCACAAAGATTGAACCTCATCTACGCCCGTAAGAGCTAACCACTGCGATTCATGCAACAATGCCCTCTCTCACGATCATTCGGGAAAGACGTCAATAAATTTGGCAATCGAAGATTGTATCCGTAAGTTTGCCTACGCATTCGCACCCGGTGATCGGGGCTGCCGATGCAATTATATCTTTAATATTCAATGGGTTAAGACTCATTATTGATCCACTTTTAATGGAGGAGAAAAAAAAATTGATGCTCGAAAGCAAAGCCGGTTTCCAAGCCTTGTTCGAATACGCAACAGTTGGCATCCTGGTTGTTGGCAACGGGGGGCAGATTGAATTGGCCAATCCTTTCATCGAAAAACTGTTCGGTTATACCCATGCCGAGCTCGTTCGGCAGCCCGTTGAAATTTTAATCCCGGAGACCTTTCGGGCTAAACATGTGCAATACCGGGAAGCTTATGCCCAAAAGCCCAAGGTACGGCCTATGGGAGAAGGGCTGAATTTATTGGGACGCAGAAAAGATGGCTCGGAGTTTCCGGTGGAAATCAGTTTGGGGCATTATGAACTGGAAGAGAAACAATTGTCCGTCGCATTCATTACGGACATTACAGAACGCAAGCGACACCGCGACGAACTTGAAGCCAAAGTGAAAGAAAGAACGCTTGAACTCACCCAATCGCTTGAGCGCGAGAAGGAACTGAATGAAATGAAGTCACGTTTTGTTTCCATAGCATCCCACGAATTTCGAACGCCACTGAGCACCATCCTTTCCAGCGTTGCCTTGGTTGCCGCGTACAACAAACCCGAACAGGAAGACAAACGAAAAAAACACATTGACCGGATCAACTCCGCTGTTCAAAACCTGACCAATATTTTAAATGATTATTTGTCGCTCGACAAACTGGGGCAGGGTAAAATAGAAATCATCAAAGAATCCTTTGATTTGCACCGTTTTGCTTCGGATACAGCGGAAGAGTTGCATGGCATGCTGAAGCCAGAGCAACACATCAACATTGAGCACACCGGAGGAACGACTGTTTTCCAGGATAAAAAAATCCTGAAAAATGTGTTGTTAAACTTACTTTCCAATGCCATAAAATATTCCGGAGCAGAGCAGGAAATCAATTTATCGCTAAAAGTTGATCCTCATTCTGTTCTTATTCAGGTAAAAGACCAGGGAATCGGCATTCCGTTAGAAGAGCAGAAAAACTTGTTCACCAAATTTTTCAGGGCAAAAAATGCATCCAACATTCAGGGCACCGGCCTCGGCCTGTATATTGTTAGCCGGTATGTTGAATTATTAGACGGGAACATCAGTTTTTCAAGTACTCCTGGCCAGGGCAGTGCGTTCATCGTTGAATTTCCGCAATCCTCTCCTACCCTTTAGCCTGTTACTGGGGCTGTTTAATAAGGCAATAACTTCGTACAATCAGGCGATTGCTTACGAATACATCAACCTTTACGGAATGTTGCCCCTGCCCTTTTCCTCCTCCCCCCGACCGGGCGCTTAAAAAATCTTCTCAAGCCTGTCACACTGGCTACTCATTCTGCTTATAACGCGGCAGCAAAGTTTTCGGCGCCGGATACCTGCCTTTTGTTCTACAGTTCCGCTGAACAAATCCTTGTTTTTCAATACACAAAAAACATCACCAACATGCAAAAACAAATTATTTACGCGTTCCTCCTGCTGAGCTTCGCCATCCCATTATCAGCCCAGGAAGTAAAGTGGCAACGCGATCTGAAGGAAGAACTTTACAATGTGAGCTGGATCGAACAAGCCAACGAAGGCACGATCATTGCATCGGGCGATAAAGGTCTGGTGGGCTTAAACAACCAAACCGGGGCAATTGCCTGGCAGCATGCGGATCTCAAAGCCATTGACCGCAGTACTTTCCATGCACTTGAAAACCTACCCTATTTTCAGGTGGAAACGACCAATCTGGTTGGAAAATCCCGCGCTTTGCTCATTGATGCATCGTCGGGTAAAATCCTGTTCGACAGCAAAGAAGAAAACCTGAAAATCGGTGCCCACCATTTGATGCCGGCACTTTCAGGGATTATTTTTGAACTAAAGCAGGAATCCCGCAACAAGCTGATGTTTTTCGATTATTCCAAAAACGAAAAGCGCTGGATGACCGACATCAGCGAAGCTTCAGGAGGCTTGACTTCAGTGGTAAAAAAATCGCTTGGTCTGACGAGTTTTTTGAGCTACGCGCCCCAACTTGCCGGAAACGACCGCATTTTGATCGGAGAAAAGGAAAAAGTGTACATGCTTGGACTGGCCGACGGAAAAGTAATCTGGTCGCAGGAAATGGACGACAAACTGAACGCGCTTTTGTATGTTGAATCCGACAAAAAGGTTTATGCCGGCATTAAGAAAAAACTGATGGTAATGGATGGCGCAACCGGAAAAGACCTGACCGATGGTAAAATGAAAATCGGCAGTTCTCTCGAACAAATTTACCCCAACAAAGCTGGCCAATTGGTGATCGTTGCCGCTGACGGTTTCAATCTGCTGAACCCTGCCACAGGAAGTCTGGTATGGAAAAAATCTCATGCTCTGGAAGGTCTTTCTCAGGTACTGGAAGTTGGCGACGATTACTATGCGGTTGGCGGATTTGAAAAAGGCAGCGTCATTTCCCGGGTAAGCAAAGACGGGGAACGCGTTTGGAAAGAAAACGTTGACGGATTTGCCTACTACTTTAAACCCATCGAAAAAGGCATTTTTTACCTGTCTACCGAAAAATCGAACATCATCAGCTACGATGGAGAAAAGTTGTGGAAAAAAGACATTCGCTTCAAATCCATACCAGCGGTAGATGTTGATTTAAAAAACAAAGAAGTGGTCTTTTATGAAGACAATACCCTGCACCGGTTCAACCTCGAATCCGGAAATATAGAGACGTTGAACGAAGACATCAAGCTGGAAAAAGTAAAAGATTTTACGGCAAATCTGCAGGTTCGGCCCGATGGCTACTTAATCTATACCCCTCAGCACACAGCTTTTGTAGACAAAAAAGGGGGCATCCGGTATAACCTGTATTATCCGCCGCTGGTAACTTTCGGCGGTTTTGCCAGCGTGGCTCAGTTTGGTGCCAATATAGCCGGCGTTGATGTGGACATTAAGGGCAATCTTGAAACCATCAAGTCTTTGGATAAGTTAAGCCACGGTTCCTTAAAAAGCTCCGGCGACCAGAACGAGGGCACAACCAAAGAGTCTGTTGCTGCCGGCCTTTACTCCAATAACCAGCCGCTTTATGAAATCACGAAAAAGCGGTTCAGCAACTCCAAACAAATTAAAGACCACGCTTTTATTGTCACCGGAGACGATACGGGTTCCCGCATTGTCATGGTCAACAAAGATTCGGGCAAAGTGGAAAAGGCCATTCCATTGAAGGACAAATCCCCAAGCTATCTGATTGACGTGATTGACAACCGCGTGTTTTTGAATGAGAACAACAAGCTCATTAGTTGTTATCAAATGTAAGTTGTCCGTGGCAAGTGAGGGTGTCACTCTAAGCGACGCCCTCACTAACCGCCATGGAAAGTTTTCAGAAACGCAGAGAACGCAAACGACGCGGAGAACGCGGAGTAGTGAAGCATTCCCCGTTCTCGTGTTTACATTGTAGAATTCCCTGTAAATTAGAATAAGACACGCCCGGGCATCCCAAACATTGGATGTCCGGGCGCTGCGTTTTAAGAATGACAACAATCATCACCGGCCCTGAGATTTATCAGCTACACCAAATAGCGTCCGGAGTGTACCTTTGTGGCGAGATAAATGAATTTCTGCTCTTTTTGAAATCCACAACACATGAACTTTGTAACACCGGAAGCAGCCGTTTCCATCATCAATAGCCACGATCGCGTATTCATCCACGGTGGTGCCGCCACCCCCACACGACTGGTGCACGCGCTTACCAACCGCCACGCCGAATTGTCTGGCGTAGAAATTACCCACCTGCACACCGAAGGCGACGCGCCGTATTCCGATCCGGTTTATGCGAAGTCTTTCCACGTCAATGCTTTTTTTGTAGGCAAAAACATCCGCCAGCATGTGAATGAAATCAACGTGCAGTACATCCCGATGTTTTTGAGTGAAATCCCCCTGTTCATCCGCCGCAAAAAATATCCGATTGATGTGGCCATCGTACAGGTGAGTCCTCCGGGCCCGCACGGGTTTTGTTCGCTCGGCGTTTCAGTTGACATTGCCAAAGCAGCCTGTGAAGTAGCCGGCAAAATCATTGCGCTTGTAAATCCGAACATGCCGCGGACGCACGGAGACGGGTTCATCCACCACTCAAAATTCGCAGCTGCGGTGTACGCAGAAGACCCGATTCACGAAGTCCGGAACGGAAAAATGAGCGACATTGAAATGGCCATTGGGGAAAATGTGGCCGGGTTAATCGAAGATGGCGCTTCGCTGCAAATGGGCATCGGCGGAATCCCGAATGCCGTGCTCCAGTTCCTCACCAACCACAAAAACCTCGGCGTGCATACGGAAATGTTTTCCGACGGCATCCTGCCTTTGGTGGAAAGCGGAGTGATCAACGGCAAATTAAAATCCAAACACCCGGGCAAAATTGTCTCGTCGTTCGCCATGGGCACCCGCGCCCTGTACGACTTCATGCACGACAACCCGGAAGTGGCCATGCTTGACGTTGCCTACGTCAACGACACTTCTGTGATCAGGAAACTCAAAAAAGTAACCGCCATCAACAGTGCCATCGAAATTGACCTTACCGGCCAGGTTTGCGCCGACTCCATTGGTTCTGAAATATTCAGCGGCGTCGGCGGGCAAATGGACTTCATCCGCGGCGCTTCCCTGAGCGACGGCGGTAAACCGATCATCGCACTGGCTTCGGCCACAGCCAAAGGGGTTTCCAAAATCGCACCGGTACTGAAAAGTGGCGCCGGCGTCGTGACCACCCGCGCCCACGTGCAATACGTCGCTACAGAATACGGCGTGGTGGATTTGTACGGTAAAAACATCGCGCAACGCGCCAAAGCACTGATTGGCATCGCGCACCCGGATCACCGGGAAATACTGGAAACACAGGCGTATGAGTTGTACGGGCGGTGTTGGTAGGGGAAGCGCGGTAGGGGCGACCCTCGCGGTCGCCCTGCATGTCGTTCAGCGAGATTATGAAGAATTAGTAGTGATCAACAGGTAGTTGCGATTTTTGTTATATTTGCCTTACCAGTAAGCCAATACAATAACTCGCAAGGCAATGACGAACGACCAATGGAAAGAACTGCTCTACGCCATCCGAAAAGGGAAATGCCTGTTGCTGCTCGGAGCAGGGGCCTCTACGCTGACTAAAGATGGCATCACACGCCCATACACCGAATGGCTGTCTCTTGAACTCGCAGCACAACTCCGCCGCGAAAAATGTGTGCTGGAAGAAAGCGAAACAAGCAGTTTGCTATACACAGCCACCGAATACTTACACCATTTCAAATCGGCCATTGGCTTGCAGGACAAAGTAGAAAGCTTTTACCGCGAACACGCCAAACAACCCAACGAATTGCTGCGCGCCATTGCGGAGCTGCCCTTCCCGCTGGTGGTCAACACGGCGCCGGATACTTTGCTGGAAAAAGCGTGGCTGGGCCTCGGCAAAGACTACCGAAAAACACATTACAGCCTGCACAAAGAGCGCAGCAGGTAAGAATCCGACCTGCAAATTGAAGACCCGACCGGTGATTGTCCGCTGCTCTACAACCTGTTTGGCAGCGTGGAAGCCCTTTACTGTCTAAAACGCTGTAGAACGCAACATTTTCTTCCGCGTTGTTCGTGTTCTCCGCGTCTTCCGCGTTCCGATTAGGGCTTTTTAGGAGTGCAGACTGCGCAAACGACGCGGGAAACACGGATTGATATGTACTGCTTCCTGCCTAAAGACTTGCCTTCGACAAGGTTTTAGACAGCAGTGGGCGGAGCCATCACACGAGCAGAGAACTTGGGTTCAATTTGGCCATAACCCGATTTATTTTTGAGTTATGGCCAAATTAAATCACGCCTACTGGTGGTAAGCCCCGTTGTGCACCAATGTTTTTCCACATTTTGCACAGGCTGTAGCTGACCCTGCGCCACCTGCACAACCACTGGCACAGGTATAGTGCCATACCCCCTTTGCATTTTGAGCAGGTTCTTTAGTTGGCGTGGTAACAGCCGGTTGAGTTGCTATAGAAGGAGCCTGGGTTGCTGTTGTCGGAGCGGTTTGCGTATTGTGGTAGGCAGCATTGTGTACCAGCATGGTGCCACATTTTGCGCAGGCAACTGCCGAACCGGCACCGCCTTCACATCCCTGAGAGCAGGTATAGTGCCAAACGCCACTTGCGTTCTGAGCCGGTTCAACTGGCTTAGCCGGATCTGTGGGAACCGCCTGTGGTGTGATCGGCGTCGTAACCGGTTGAGTACCCGTGGTCTCCACAGGAGAATTTTTCGAATCGGGTCCATTGTTCTGGCATGCCGAAAAAAACAAGCCGGCACCTAAAGCCACGCTAAAAAAGAGTGATGGGAATTTCATATCAAAAATGGTTGAGTGAACAACAAAAGTATGCAATTTTTCAGCACCAGAAGCGGGGCAAAAAACAAACACACAACATCCGTATCCAAAGCATGAGATTCCAAAAATTAGCGTCTTGCCGGTAAGTTATTCTTGAGGTCTTCTTTAATTTGCAACAGGCTTGCTGCAACGGGCAGCGAGGGATACGATGGATTCCTGTTGCAACAAGCTGAATGGGTTGGCGCCGGAGCTATTGACCAGCTTCGATTCGCTTTTCAACGTAGCCCCATTAGAAGAAGCCGAACTCCTGTTCAGGAATTAAACATACGAGGATGATCAAAAAACACATCGAAGGCGAAGACTTCAACCGCGAAGACTATACAGCCCGGGGTATGCCTTATGCCGATTACGAAAACTGCACGTTCACCGGCTGTAATTTTTTGGAAACTGACCTTGCCGAAGTAAAATTTATCGCATGCACCTTTGAGGGTTGCGACCTGAGCATGGCCAGGCTAAAAGGTACTGCTTTTCAGGAGGTGGTTTTTAAAAACTGCAAATTATTGGGCCTGCGCTTCGACGAATGCAAAGACTTTTTGTTGTCTTTCAGCTTTGAAGGGTGCATCTTGAGCTATGCTTCCTTTTACAAACTAAAGTTAAAAAATACCCACTACGTAGATTGCAAGTTGGAGCAGGTCGAATTTGTTGAAACCGACCTCAGCAATGCGGTGTTTCAGCATTGCGACCTCAGTCTGGCCGTGTTTGAACGTACCTTGCTGGAAGGCGCAGACCTGAGAACGGCCTACAACTTTTCGATTGATCCGGAAAACAACCGCCTCAAAAAAGCGAAATTTTCAATGCAAAACATTGTTGGATTGCTGGATAAATATGGGATTGTTGTAGAATAAGCATTTTTATAAACGCGCCAATCACTGCTCATGCTTCGTTCCATTGCCTCTATTCCAGGTACCGGCAACGAGATCCGGATTTCGTCCATGCACCAGGTGGAACAGTCGTATCGGTTCACTGGTCTCTCCATTAAACATGTCTATCAGGGTGTGGAGCGTTACCAATTGAACGGGGAAACCATCCTGCTTCGGGAGGGTGAATATTTTTTAGTCAACCCCACGGTAGAAGGCGCTGTGGTGGTGGATAGCCGCACTCCCGTTAAAGGATTATGCATTGACCTCGACCTTCAAACGCTCCAGGAAGTTGCGGAAGTCTTGAAAAGCGAACAGACCGGGTTATTCAACCTGGCATTCGACCCATCGTTGTTCATTCACAAAACAAACGCGAAAGGGAGCAACATGGAGCCCCTGCTCCAGCAGCTGCTTGACCGGGCCGGGCATCGGGCCGCTTTTGAACCTGATGAATCCAAAGAACTCTTCCTGTCCATTTGCCATACCGCCCTTACCGCCCAATTGGAAACCGAACAGCAATTGCGCAGGATCAAAGCCGTTAAAACCCAAACCAAAAAAGCCTTAATGAACATGCTCCTGGAGGCCCGGGAGTTTCTGAAGGACCCGCATTGCGCGAAGCAAAACATTCCGGCTATAGCAAAGGCGATTGGCCTGTCAGAATTTCACTTCATGCGGCTTTTTCATACGACTTTTGGCATCACGCCCTATCAATACAGCCTGCAATGCCGCATAAACTATTCGAAGGTGTTGTTGCTGGAAGGCGGGCCGATTGCTGATGTGGCCATGGCCTGTGGATTTCAGGATCTTTCTTCCTTCAGTCGTGCGTTCAAGCAGCATTTTGGAATGTCGCCATCGGAATTTCGAAGCTCAAATTAGCAGTTTTTGTCAACTGCCCCCGCAGCAGCTCAGCCTATCTTTGGGTTCAAAAATTCAATATGACATCCTTACAACAAAAAATTGCGCTTTCCTTCTTGTTATTCAACCTCATTGCAGCAGTCGCCTTCAGCCAGCAAGCTGAAAACCCGGTATGGAAAAAGCTGACCACCCAGCCTTACCCGGGCAAACAGGACGACATTTGTTTCGTCAACGAAAATTTAGGCTGGTATGTCAACGGGTACGGAAAAATATACCGCACCGACGATGGTGGGCAGACCTGGAGCCTGCAATTGGAGCAAAAAGGCAGTTTTTTTCGCTGCATTGCATTTGTGGACAGCCTCATTGGTTTTGTTGGAACAGTAGGAACCGATTATTTCCCCAATGTAACGGACACCATTCCCCTTTATGGCACCACCGACGGCGGCAAAACCTGGAACCCCGTAGCGTACAAAGGGCCTTATGTAAAAGGCTTGTGTGCCATTGACATCGTGAAAGAGCCGTACATCAACCACGGGGTTTTAGACTACCGCGTTCACCTCTACGCGGTCGGCCGCGTGGGCAGCCCTGCCAATATGATGGCTTCGCACGACGGCGGGAAAACCTGGGAATCCTGGAGTCTGGAAAATTTCGGGCAGATGATGTTCGACATTGATATGTTTGACACAAAAATCGGCATCGCTTGCAGCGCCAGCAGCGAAGACCTGAACGCATCCAACGCGCTCATTCTGAAAACCAGCGATGGCGGCAAAACCTGGAAAAAGGTTTATCAATCTGACCGCCCGATGGAAACCACCTGGAAAGTTGCTTTCCCGACCAAAGAAACCGGCTACGTAACCATCCAGTCGTACAACCCGGCCAATGCCCAACAACGGCTTGCCAAAACGACCGACGGCGGCGAAACCTGGACAGAAATCAACCTTTGTGAAGACGCCGGCGCACGCGAGTTTGGCATCGCTTTTATTGATGCCAACCATGGCTACGTTGGTACCATGAACAGCGGCTACGAAACCACAAACGGCGGTGGCTCCTGGAGCAAAATTGACCTGGGCCGGGCTTGCAATAAAATTCGCATCTATAAGAATGGAAAGGGCGATATTTATGGGTATGCGATTGGGGTGGATGTTTTTAAATTGACCAGGTAATAATTGACCTTTCGCGCTTTAAACAACACCAGCGCCGGCAACCAGATTATGACACCTTATTTCGATTTTTCCGTGCTTAATCACCGGTTTAGCGCAGGTTTGGGAATTCCCGAGCCTGCGCTAAATAGACAGAAACTAAATAGAAGATTTTTTTTTATAAAAACCTTATGTAAAAATATCTGCATCTA
Organism: Saprospiraceae bacterium; assembly: GCA_013361075.1. Lineage (GTDB taxonomy): Bacteria > Bacteroidota > Bacteroidia > Chitinophagales > Saprospiraceae > JABWAJ01. Next base: position 21,754 of record JABWAJ010000004.1, read on the forward strand.
AAAAATCAACCTATCTTTGATATAATCAATGCTTTTTTAGGCAAACATTGATATTTTATTTTTTTCGCTCTCCTGGCATAGTAAAATTGCGCTATTCAAACTGCCTTATCTACCCATTGAAGAGTTCTTTTTTGCTTGAAATACACAACAAGTGCGTAGCTGGATAGAATTGATCGAATTCCGGATTCCGTAATCGGGTCGTTATTTGTCTGATCACTTAACAATGGAGTTGGTGTGTTCATGCAAACCGGCCAATATAGTGTATTGACTTTCACGCAAATAAAACAAACCCTTTATGAGCAACAAACCCTTCAACCTGCTCCTGATCTTCCTTATTTCAGGAATCAGTTTCTCTTCTCATTCATTTGCGCAAAGCACCCTTTCCGGGTCCATAAAAAACAGCGCCGGAGATCCGCTCATCGGTGCTTCCGTTTTTTTTGAAATGCTTTCGCTTGGCACTGCTTCCGGTGGCGATGGCCAATATACCCTTACCGTTCCAGCCGATAAAGCAAACGGGGTGTACACCCTTACAGTGCGGTATGTGGGCTATATGACCTTTTACAGTGAAATTAACGTGTCTGCCGGCAATCAAACGTTTGATTTTGTCTTATCCGAAAACTTCCTGACCCTTGACGGAATTGAAGTCACCGCCCTGAAGAGCGGTGCAACCTTAGCCACCGAGACGCCAATGTCCATCACCGTTTTTCAGGGGAAGTTAATCGAAAGCATGGGGGCCAGTACCATCAGCGAATTCATTCAGGCCGCGCCCGGCGTGACCACTACCCAGCTCGACGAATCATATATGAGTTTGCAAATCCGGGGCATCTCGTCTTTGTCGGGAGATTCTCCAGCGGGGTATTATTTAGATGACCTCCCGTTTACGTTCATCGGAAGCCCTCTGGTGCCCGAACTGAATCCATTTGATTTAGACCGGATGGAAGTGCTGCGGGGCCCTCAGGGAACACTGTATGGAAACGGTGCACAGTCCGGGGTAGTACGCATACTGACCCAGGATGCCAACCTTTCAAAAATGGGTTTAAAAGTGGATTTACAGGGCGCTATGACTGAAGACGGAGGCCCAAATTACGGTGCCCAGGGCGCATTTAACCTGCCGGTGGTTAAAGACAAATTAGCCATTCGCCTGGTAGGCGGATACCAGCAGCGGGGTGGTTTTTTGACCAATAAACTGCTGAATAAAGAAGAGATCAACGAAACGCAATTGTCTTATTTCAGGGGAAAAGTCAATTTCCAGGCTACCGAGCGCTTGAGTATCCGTGCTTCTTTCTGGACTCAAAAAAACGATGTAGGCACCTACGCGCTTGCAGATGACAATTTTGACCACTCGACCCCGTTTGCAGAAGAGGCCAACAACAACAATTTAAATCTTTACAATGGAACAATTGAGTATCTGTTGCCCAAGCTGCGCATTTACAGTTCTACCTCCTACACCAAATTAGTGTCACAACTCTACGATGGCAGTCCGATTTTTGCCCGATCAGACACCGACCTGAGCCAAACGGCTTTAAACGAAGAACTTCGCCTGAATTCCATCTATGAAGGGCCGTTTAACTGGCTGCTTGGTTTCTATTACTGGAACGGCGAATTCAACCAGAAGACGAATGTGACTTTCATTTTGCCGCCCGATGGCTCACTGTTTTCCTCACCTTATTTAGAGACGGTATCAACGTCTACCCAGATCGCTGGTTTTGGCGAATTCTACTATAAATTCCTCGACAACCGGATGCAGGCTACGGTTGGATTGCGTTATTTTTCGGAAAAACGCGATCTGGAAGATTTGTTGCCTTCCACAGTGGATTTTCTCAAATTGCTCGGCATAGCCGCCAAAAGAGGCACGGATTACAAGGTTTTTACGCCGCGCTTCAACCTCGCGTTTAATGCTTCCAAAAATTCACTGCTCTACCTTACGGCCGCGAACGGGTTCCGCAGCGGTTTTGTGCAAAGCGGCTCGTTTTATGCCTCAGCTGTGGCTTTTGGCATCCCGGCACCAGAATACGTCTCGGAAGAAAACCTGTGGAGTTACGAATTGGGCACCAAAATTACTTCGCCGAATGACGAGTTCCTTCTGGAAGCAGCCGTTTATTACAACGACTGGTCCGATTTGATTCAAACGACCTCGCAGGTTGTAGATGTCATGGGAATGCCTACCCCGATCATTTACTTCCTCAATGCAGGGAAGGCGTCTGCTTTGGGCCTTGACCTGACAACGCAGTATGCCAGTCCGGGTGGCCTGACCCTGACCCTCGGCGGCAACATCAACCAGTCGGAATACCGCGACGATACGCCAGCCTCCATTGGGGCCAAAGAAGGCGACCGGATCAGCTTTGTACCGTTGTTCACGCTGGCCGGTTCCGCCTACTATTCGCGTTCTGTTTTCGGAGGATTGAGTGGTTCCGTATTTGCAAACTTGCAACACAGTTCGGAGCGGGTAGATTACAATGGAGGCAATATGGTTGAAGGCGATGACATCACCATGCTGAATTTGCGCATCGGCGTGGAAGGCAAAAAGTGGGGAGTTTTCCTTTTTGGAAATAATTTACTGAACGACCGGGGTGCTACTTATCCGCATAATTTGCTGAGCTACGATACCAGGCTCCGGCCCCGGACACTTGGCGTCAATTTGAAGTTTAATTTATAATCACAATTTAAAATCAGACAAGCCATGAAAGACAGTTTGCAGACACCCCACGTCATCCACCTGGGGAAAAAATCGAGAAAAGAAATCAAGCACTACAAACAGGGCATCGGTAAGATGCACATGGAAGTACAGCACCTCCTTGCCCAGATCAAAACCCAGGCAGGCCCGGACAAAGAAGTGCTTCCGGTTGTAGTCGTTCACCGCAAAAAGAAAAAGAAAGGGCTACTGGCAATGGGTTCCCGTTTATTTGATTTTTAAATTTCATCACACAAAAAGATCATACCACCATGGCTACATCAAAGCAACCCAATGCTTCCGGAGCAGAAACCGAGACCCCTTCGGCATTGGAGCAAATTCACCAGCATCCACCTTTGATTCACTTAGGTAAGGTAAAAGAGAAAAATGCCAAAAAGCTCAAGAAAGGCAAAGGCAATACGATGAATGAAGTGCACATGGCCATCCAGCAAATTCAATCGGGCCTGGAGGGCAGCAACCACCACCCTGTGGTGATCAGCTATGAAGAAAAACCCCGGAAAGGTGGAAAAAAGAAGAACAAAATAAACATCATGGGGATGAAAATTGACCGCAAAAAACTCAAAAAGCGCATGAAAAAAAGCGGCATTCGTCCCGGTTTTTTGTAGCACCTTCACGTTGTTGAGGCGCTGATTTTTCGACCAGCGCTTATGGCTTGTTCAGTTCTCTTTTGCACGGCTGCAAAAGGGGTGAATTTCTATTGAACGATATTACGGAGCAACATTTATGCTAAAAAAGAAATACAAAACTACACCCTTGTTTGAACCTGCGGAGCGTCCGCCTCTGGAAATTAAAGCCCCTTCCAAGCCTCCCTCTTTCCGTTTTTTTCAGATCCTATCGCTTTTTTTTAAAACCCTGTGGCGGACGCGTTTCGGAAAAGCCGATGATTATACGAAGGGAGTAGCCTGGCGTTTCTTTTTTGAATCGATGGGAGGGCTATGGGTAAAGGTGGGCCAGTTGATGGCCATGCGCACCGATTTGTTCGAAAAGGATTTTACCCGCGAATTGGCAAAATTGCATTATCGGGTACATTGCTTTCCATATTCACATGTAGAACAAATTCTGGAAGAAAATCTAAAAAAGCAGGTAAATGCCGTTTTTTCAGAATTTGACCCTATACCCATTGCCGCCGCCTCTTTGGCTCAGGTGCACAAAGCCAGGCTGGCACACAACGGAAAATTGGTTGCCGTAAAGGTGCAACGGCCTTACGCACAGGAGTTTTTGAAAAAGGACATGAAGATTATTCGGAGCATGTTCAACTTTTTTAAAAAATTCGAGGCTTTCGAACCGGTTTTACTCGACGAAATGTTTTGGGAACTGGAATCCATGCTCACCGAAGAAATTGATTTTCGCTACGAAGCAATCAACCTCAAAGAAGCTAAGAAACGATTCAAAAAATACGGGATTTATGTGCCCAGGGTCTACAAAAAGCTTTCTTCCGAGAAGGTGGTCGTCATGGAGTTCATTGAAGGCGTCACGATGAGTGAATTCATCGCTGCCCGGAGAGAAGACCCAACCCGCCTGAAAATGTGGCTGAAAGCCAATAAAATTAAACCCAAAAAAGTCGGCGGATTCTTGTTGAGAAACACCTGGCGACAGGTGGTGGAAGACAATTATTTCCACGGTGATTTACAGCCCGGCAACATCATGCTGCTGGCCAAAAGCCGGATTGCTCTGATCGACCTCGGCAGTGTCGGATCCACCGACGAAGAAGTGCTTTCTTTTTACCGCCAGCAATTGATCGCAATTGGCAAAAAAAATTACTTAAAAGCCGCCGATTTTTCCATCCTCACCTCGCCCAATATCCCCAGTGAACACCAGGGAGATATCCGGCAAAGCATCGTCAGGGGCTTGCGCGGTGCCTTAATGAAAGCGTCGTTGACCGATGTAGACATTGAGCAAAAAACCACCGTGCACAATGCCAGCAACGACATGACCAAAGAGTTGGCCAAATACAAAGTTTCGCCCAATTGGAGCATGTTAAAGCTGATCCGGACCTTTTTGACGATTGACCCCAGCGTAGTGAACCTGCATCCCAAAATAGACCTGCAAAAGGAATGGATGCGGTACTACAAAGAAGCCCAATGGCGCTTGTTTAAACAGCGGCTGGCTTCTATTGTTGAACTGCCTTCCAACTTAGTGGATTCCATTTCCCTATTCATGAAAATGCAGCGCAGAGGTGCCATTGATTTCAAAGCCAGAGTCAGTAAAGGTATCCTGATAGCTTCTTATTTTCTGGGGTTGCTCAAGTGGGTGTTTGCTGCTGTCCTCTTCTTTTTCGGCTGGACGTACCTGTATCAGCACCACGACATCATTGACCACCTGCACGCGGATGGCGGCAACTGGTTTACCCGGCTGGTAGAACGCATTCCGTTCACTTCAAGGTTTTACTGGATTGGCATCCTGATCGTATCGCTGCTGTTTATCAAAAATTATATTGGCTTTATAAGACATGTGAGGCAGCCGGTGAAGCGTTTTTAGTTTGGAGGGCTTAGCTCGACTTTAGCCAATTGAAAAGAAAGAAAGAACTTCTCGGAAGTGATTAATTTTGTAGTAACCACACTTTCAAAATATGATCACTTTACCCGAGAAGTTCAGTAAGCAAATATCAGTATTTGGGCCGATATTCAGTAAAAAGCTCTTAAGAAAATAGCCCTTTCGCATAAAGCATGAAAACGATTCAAAAACTTTGCGCCTTTTTCGCAATTCTGCTTTCGTTGCATCTACAGGCCCAACCTGGCATCGAAACCACCATTGAAGGCCGCATCCTCGACCAAAAAACAGGCAACCCCATTGCGTACGCCAATATTTACAACAAACGAACCCAAAAAGGCACCATCAGCAACCTTGATGGCTACTTCAAGCTGTTGGTTGAACGCGGGTCTGACACCTTAGTGGTCAGTTTTCTGGGGTATCAAAGCATACTGGTTTTATTGACAGAACGGAAAAGTTTCTACGAAGTATTTTTGCAGGAAAGTGCGCAATTGCTGAGCGAAGTAACCGTAAAGCCAGGCGATGACGGGCCACTCTATGAGTTAATCCGGGCGTGCAAAAACAACCAGTTGAAACGTCCGGAAACTTCAAAGGTCTATTACGGGCTGAAAAGTTATGTGGATGAAACACAGGTAGAATTGGTGGAGTGTTTCTACAATGGAACGCTTGCCGGGTACGACCTCGACGCGCTGTACCTGAAAACAGGGCGGTTTGCCCTGCAGCCTAAACAACAACGTTTTTTTATTTCCAAAGAAAGCTCCAGGGCGATTTCCATGCTGAAATTACTGGATGACAACGCCTGGTTTCCGGTAAGCCCGTTGTCGTTGAGCACCAAACAGTTGAAAAAATCCTACTATATGGATTTACTCAAACAATATCGCGACGAAAATCGGGATTCAGTCGTTGTGCTTAATTTTGTCCCCAAGGACAGTTCCGGCACTTTTTTTACCGCACAATTGTGGGTCAATGAAACCCAAAAATACCTGATGAAAGTGGAGCTATCCTGCCTCAATGCAACCAGGCACCCTTTTTTGCCGCTTTTTCAGACCGACAGCATCAATCAGGTGGCGCTTCAAATCACCCGCACGTTTGCAGCTACAGGAGGTCAGGCGCATTTTCAGCACATTGATTTTGGGTACAAAGTGATTTATAAAAGCCGGGACAAAAAGGTTTATCAGGTGGCCACGAACGCCGTACTGTATGCGTATGATTTTGGAAAGGCGTTTTGGCTGCCAAAATTTGAATTTACAGCGGAGGTAACAGACGATTTCCGGAAAATAAACGCCATGCCCTACCAGGCTTATTTTTGGGAAAACAACCAGGAGTTGAAGCTGAATGACCAGCAAAATCAAAACGAACAGTTTTTTAACAGCCCGGGAACGATGACCAATCAAACGGCCTTTTCTAAAAATGCATACACCCCAAAAGGTATCCTGGAACACCCCTACGTTTTCTGGACCCGAAATCGCCTCAGCTTTACGGGCCAGTATGAGTTGGAGGGCGCTTCCGGGAATATTGCCGGTAAGGCAGCGCTGGAGAAGCCCTATCGCATCAGCATAAAACTATTTCTGGACGCGACCCCTCTGGCAGGACAAATGCACACGGCCACGGCCACGGTATTCGATCCGCTCAGCAGTTATTACCGTCTGCCCGTGACGGATACTGTGCTTTGTTTCGTCAACCTGTATTTTGATTTGATGGAACTGGAAAGGCGGGCGCTGGAGGAAGAAATCCGGCAATCCGACCAAAGCATTCACACCATCGAGCGCCTGTACGAAGCCCGGTTGATAAAAATCGAGGATTTAAGCAGGCAATATTTTGAGGAAGTGGAGCGTGGAGAAAAGAAAAAGGGCCTAAAAAAATGGAACGATTTGGTAAAGAGTAAGCTTGGTATTGACAACATTGAATTTTTTAAATTGTATCAACAAACCGGAGAGTAAGATGCAAAAAAACAGCAAATTTCACCGAATGGCTTTTGTCATAAACGGCATGGTTTTCATGCTGGGCAGTATGGTGTTTATGGAAGACAATAAATTTTTCTTTGGCATCGTGCTGCTTCTGGCAGGATTGGTTAACCTTACGGGGCTGATTCCCCGTTTCAGGAACGTCACCGGGTTTTGGATCCAGATCATGAACATCATTGTGGCCATCATAACTGCCTGGGATTATTTTGATTCGGGCAAAAAGTACATTCAATACGCCTGGATATTGGTAGCCGCCTTTTCATTTTTTTTATTCATTCAGCAATACCGAAAGTATAAAAGAACAGCCGAAAATTGACCCACTAAAAAAAAATATTGCAATGTTTTGAATCGTCAATGAATTGGATTTCATTAACTACTCCTTACAAACAAAAAGAAACTATTTTCCCGCCTAAACAGCTTATGCAAGCCATTTATACGTCAGGTGTGACGTAAATTTTTATCCATAAAATGCCATTTATCTGGTGTCACACATCTTCCCGATTCTGATTATAAGGGCAAGTTTTTCCAAACCTGAAACAGCTGCAAGTTAATTACAAAACCCGTTGACAAAATTGGTCAAACAATTCATTGTCAGCAAATTAAATCAAAAACCATCAGAAATTAGCTATTGCTGCCATGCTGTATTCAGCATGGAGACAAACCGTTTATTCATTCACCTAAATATTTAATTCATCATGAAACCCAAAATTATTTACAGCGCTTTTTTCAGCATGTTATTGTGCCTGGTTACTCATCAAATCAGGGCGCAGATTACTACTTCGTTTACCACAGACAGTTTATGGAGGGGGTATTCGACTCCCGACAGAAACGAGGAACCGTTACCCTACAATTCAATTTTAACGGGAGGTACCTGGGAGGCTGTAGAAACCTCTACTTCCCTACCCAATTCCTGTCTGGACGCTCCGTTGACTTTTCCGGGAACCCCTATTTTTTCAGCCGGGAACGTCAGTTGCAACAATTCAAGTGAAGAAGCAGTTTTTACGTCCTTTTTCCGAAAGAATTTCACCCTGAACGGAGGGAATAACCCATTGTGTTCCGCTTCAATTACGGTCAGAGCAGACAATCTTTTCAGGGTTTATGTAGATGGAACCCTGGTGCCGGGGCCCGACCACCAAGCATGTGGAGGCTTTAATTATGAAAATTTGTCTGGTTGGAATTTTTTCCAAACCTATACGGTAAACATTATGCCCTACATTAACCTCTCGCTGCCAACGCATACCCTGATTTTTGAAGTTGGCAACTGCAACTATGTAAATTATCTGGCTGCATCCGTAACGATTAATCAGGGGTACCCAAATGTATCTCCTGCCTTTACCGTTCAAACTTACTGCAACAACAATTGGTCAGTAACAGCTACACCAACCACCCCCGGCGGTTTCAATCATACATGGGAGCTCTACCAGACTAATGTACAAGGCGCAACTACCGGCGGTACCCTGGTGGCTACTCAAACCGGCCCGACTGCCAATTTTCAATGGCTGGATTTGTCTAAATTCTACTACATCATTCACCGCGTTCTGGTTGGTTGCACCGGGCAAAGCCAGGCGGTTATGGAAGTACCGCATTTCACCAATGCAAACTTAACCTACCATTTTGAAGATGCAAATGGCGTCGCAAAAGATCAGTTTTGTGTGGGCGAAGACATTTACCTTGACCCAACCGGGACAACCAACTACGACCGCTACTTTATGGCGGTTAAGCGACGCCCGATTGGAAGCACTGGACCTTTCAGTGACTATGCCAACTACGGCTTTACCTTTACCAACAACATTGGCCTGCTGAACCTGAGTTACCTGTTCAAGTATAGTGGTGACCTGCCAAGAGAAGTATTTGAACCGGGATACGAATACGAACTTCTGTTTGTGATTCAGAACATTCCGAACTGTATTGCCTGGATTGAGTTGAAAAAGACCTTCACGGTGGTTTGTTGCGACGGATTCATTTCGCCTGAATTTAAACTGACTTTGCATACTGGCGAACAAGGACAAGAGATTACCGTGAGCGACTTTGAACCCTATACCAATGCCCCAGTTACCAATACCTGGATAATCTTGTCCAGTCCGAATCAAAATGGTGGCCCATACACTTTAGTGCAGGAAACAACGACTACGGGTGCAGGTCCAATTACGCTGATGACACAGGGCGAACCAGGGTTATTCCATTTCGTAATCCATCGCTTATCAACAAGTTGCGGAGATTTTTGCTTTGGAAGATACGGGATTGTTGGCGGGTTTGGATTTGGAGCCATTGAAGAGGAATGCGATCTTTGCGGTCCGATTGATTGCTCTATTCTCGATAATCTTTGCTTAGTTCCCGATCATGAGACCGCAGCCTGCACATCACTGGCGTACAATGGAGTCAATTTTACATGGAATCCTGCACAAGGCGCTACGCAATATCGGGTTCAAATCATTTTGAATGACAATGCATGTTGCCATACAGGGCCACAGGCCTTGCCATTAACTTACACCGTAATCAATAATTCAATGACTTTGGGCGGCTTATCACGCTCCTGCTTCAGCTGGAGAATCGGAGCCGTGTGTGGCGGGCAGACCTTTTGGACGGAATATCATTGCTTCAGGGGTTGCGACGAAACCGATGGGGGTGGCACAGGCTTTGGCC
>JABWAJ010000277.1 GCA_013361075.1 Saprospiraceae bacterium
ATGCGCTGGCAGCCTCCGAAAAGCAAACATATTTTGCCCGTTTAACACCGGAGCGACGTACCGCTAAACTCCGATTGGCAACTTCCGAAAAGGAACAACGCTTGCTCGCTCAAACCCCGTATTCCCGACAGATAACTGTCCCAAATGTCGAAGACCCGTTGCAAGAGTGATAGCCAAGGTGGAGGAAAAGCCGCAATGCCAGCTGCCTTTTGCAAACATGGCTATTCATCCTTGGGGTGTAAGATGTGACAAATCTTGGAGATTTGTCATATCTGGTTCCTATAAACTGAATCTTATTTCCTTAGATTTCGTATCATACTTTTTAGGAAAATTGACCCCAATTCATATAGAGTGTACCCTTTCTTCTTGTGTATAAAGAAGGGGGGGCAATACAATTTGGACACGTAGAGTGTGGGGGGGCTCCATGGTTGGACGATATCGAGGGAATTTTATTTTGGATAAGCAGATTTTGCCGCCATAACTAACAGCTCTAGTGAAAAATCTAACCCATTGTGAAATAAAATTTTGCGGCTTGTGGTCATTGATAGCATGCCCAAACATGCTCTTACACCTTGTAACACCTATGACTTTTTGTCCATTGACAGAAAACGCTCTAAACGCTTTATTTGGGATTGATTTTAATATCTAGTTGAACTAGGTATCCTTATAAAGCTGCTTCATTGTTTTTGGCTATACAAAATTTTGATTTAATGAATAAAAAAATATATGTTTTTAGCCTGCGCGTCAGGACGTAAGATTTATTACCCTTTCCGGATATACGATCGTAAACACCATTATTCACCCATAATTTTACGATCATGAAAACCGGAATCCAAAACATTCGTATCGCGATGGCAGGTTTGCTGGTACTTTGCCTGTTGACAGGTCTGTTATTTACTTCCTGCAAAAAAGAACTGGAACAACCCCGGGAGGAGGAGGAAGAAACGGTTCAGGCACCTGATTCTATTGAGGACCTGATTGCGTATTTCCATTCACAATGGGGCATTTTGCTCGTCGCGCCGGGTTATGAAGCCCAGGTGCTGGATTATCTGAGCGCCCGGCCTGCTTCCCAGATCAATCAGTACGTATTGAGTGTAAATTCTACTTTGGGAGAAACGGTGACTTTTACATTTACGCTCCGAACAGTGCCTCAGGAAGAAATTTTCCTCGTTTCAAACGAGCCGGTTTTTGTAGAATCTGGTGAGGAAAAAGGGGTAAATTTCAAAGTGTACAAAAATGCTGAATGCCCTGAGAAGGAAAATCAAAACAAAGAAACAGGAAAATGGGTCAATCTTCCGCAAATTGACCCTGTAACAGAAGCTGCTTCCCACCGGTCGGTGGTAGAAGAAAAATACACCAGATGCGTTTACAACAAGAACGAAAATAATAAATGCACGGAATTCCTGAAAAAGGTAGGCACAACCACGTACAACGATAAACTCGACGGAGCAGGCAGAACGGTCAAGACGGAAGACTACCTGCGCTACCGCTGTAATTAGGGGTATGAGCATAATGGAAGATAAAAAAGGGCCTCATTGGGGCCTCCAGAGATTCCGTTAGGTCGGGTAGCCCTGTAATGTGAGGGAGTCTCACGGAGTTAAGTTCTCCGCGAGACTCCCTTTTGTTTAATTTAATTTGCGCAATCCCCGGCAAACCGGTTGTGCGTCACCTTTTCAGAAAAGGCTTTCCCCCATCAGCTCAATACAGGTTCCTGCGTTTGCAGCTCTTTTTTGTTTGTCAAATATTTGCCCAGCAAATCCGGCAGTTTTTCAACTGCAGCAGACAGTCCGTGCGTCGTGTTTGCCGGCACAAACTGAATCAGGTCGCCGCGGGATACCAAAAAGCCCATAGGGACGATGCCCATACCTGCTCCTGCACCGCTGCCTTCGCCGTGTCCGGAGATTTTAGCTTCGCCTTCGCCGCCACCGTAACCAAAACCCATACCGACTTTGATGACGGGTACACAGGTGAATTCGCCTAGTTTAAATTCTGTGCCGATTACAGTACTGGTTTTCGTTTCATCTTTCAGAAATTCGGTGACTTTTGATAGCACCTCTTCATAATTTCCTGTTTTCATAATCCTAAAGTTTATAAAACACGTGATGAAATCATGGCCCATAACAGCCGGCCCAAGCGGTTTTCTACCAGCAGTGAACCTTCGTTTTTTCCTTGAAAATTAATCCAAATGCTGACATTGGGGCTTCTCCAAAGCCAAAAAACCGGGAAAAGCCAGGCATTCCACAAATAATTGCCGGTGTCAAAACTGAACTGACACTGCCTTACTTTAAAGGTTTGGGCAATTTTTTTTATCCCCCGCCACGGAATGTTCCTCCTCTTTTTCTTTTTCACCGCTGTGGTTTTGGGCGTTGTTTTAGCAGGTAGTTGTTTCGAGTCTATTTCGGAGAGGGCCCAGCGTTTTTTCCAGAAAAAGAGGTTGATTTCGATAACATCTACTCCTTCTTCAGGCAGCCAGTTTAAGGCTCCAAATCCGACCCACTTAGCCCGGTAAATTCCTTTCCATGTATTGATCTCTAAGCGGATTGGTGCCCATAGCACCCAAAAAACAGCAGCCAGCAATAAGGAAAGGACAACCCACCACATCGGCTTGATATTTTGTTCTGAGAAGTAAGGCAAAGGTCAGGGCATCCCTTTTTCATGGCAATGAGCCTGGTCATTAGCAACGATGATTCAAATCACTACCAATAGAAATTCGCCCGTCGTTCCAATTTCAATATCCGTTATCCCCTGGTTTGTTTTTGGGTTCCATTAAAAAGCAGCAGCCTGGCGAAGAAGGAATACCGGACGTTGAGCTTGTCGGAATGCACAATTTGCTAAAAATCAACCCCGGGCATGACCCTACTCATTTCTTTTTTCCCGGGTTTACTGCACCTTGTCTGTGAACTAAAACCGATTTTATATGAAAAATTTATTAGCTGGAAGTGTCGTTTGGCTTTATTGCCTGGCTACAGTCGTATCTTTACATGCTCAAACTCAAGTATCAAATTGTGATGAGATTAAACTAGTGGTTGGCTATCCTATAGACCCCACACCGGTCAGTTGCTTCGGAGGGCAGGGCGTTAACTGCTTTCAAATCGCCTTCCCCGTGTATTTTGAGTATATCGGAGAAGAAAGCCCCGCGCCCACTAGCTTTGATATAGAGTATGGTATCACAATTGAAGGCTTGGTAGATGGAACTGGCGTTAGTTTTGATTACGGTAAATCTGATGACCAATCTTGTATATCTCTAAGTGGGCTTACTTTGGATGGATCGAACAACAATTTTACTTATGAAAAGACAAGTGGCGGCACTATCCCTTTTGGTGGCCAGGGTGATCCTTTATTCATATTTTTTACTGATGCCTTTCCTAACGAACCAGTTGAAGTAGATATTACGCAGGTTGATTTTATCCTTGATGTAGATCCTGCCGACCCAAATTGTAGCGGTGGAAACCAAGTAGAAATCGACGATTGGGAAAATGGCTGGCAGTCTCCCCCCGAAAGTGACGATTGCACAGAGCAGGTTGTCGAGTTGATCTTTGGTTCCGAGACTAATTCAACTGGTTGGCCTGACATTAATTTTGAAGTGCCGCTTCAACTTACCCACTCGGCAAGCTCCCTGAGTATTTCTGATCTTGATTTCTCGATCCGAGTTGACGATATTTACGGGAACGTCCTTGGGATTACTTATGTGCCCCCCAGTAACCTTACTTTTAATGTTGAGATTGAACCTTCTGGTCAAGGATACAATATTTATGGTAAAATGACGGAAGCCAATCCAGATCCTTTTTTTTCACTTACAGGGATTGGAACTCTCGTAATTGAGCGCCCCTCGGCTTCCAATGAAAAGGTCAGTGTACTTTTATCGTACGAATATGGTAGAATACGAAACGAAACGGATGAGGAATGCTGCCAGCCCGAACTTGAAACAGGGCGGCAAGTTGATGATGGAGGAGAAGAACCTTGCTCGGCCTATCCCATGCGGGTGCAACCGACTACCCAAATCCCCGGAGATGGCGATGCTTGCCTGCTTTATTATGATATTGTCCTGACGGAAGAAGAAATTGAAGTAAACCAACTTCGTTTTACGGTATATTTTGAATTCGACGGAGAAGTTGAATTGATCGGATATAGCGATCCTGGATTTTTTGATTGCGAAGAAGATGAAGTCGCATGCCCGGGTAACAACGATTGTATTAGTATCGTTGATGGTAATAAACTCGAATTCGCAATATGCAGCGCTAGCCCAATCACCATTCCCGAAGAAGCGACCCTGCGTTTAACTTTTGAAGCATCCGAGGACGGTGATTGTGTGTCGGGAGCCAGGTTCATACATGCGTATATTCAACTCCCGGCAGATCCGCCCAATCCGTCAGAGCATTGTGTACCCGACTACCAAAACACAGAAGAAGAAGTTTGCCTGGACCGGGTAACTGGTACGATTAAAACGGAATTGGGTGATCCGGTGGGAGAAGCGGATGTTTCTGGAACACAGTCTTGTGAAAATTCAGGGACGACAACTGAATGCGATGGCACATTTGCCTTTTGCCCCGATTGCCCTAATCAGGACATGCTCCTGGTGCCCGAGAAAGACGATGATGCGGATTGTGGGGTAACGACTTATGACATGGTGCTCATCACCCGCCATATTCTTACAACCGCGCTTTTGGATAGTCCCTACAAGATCATTGCCGCCGACGCCAATCATTCCGGAACCGTTAGTACGCTTGATTTGGTCGCCATTAGGAAAGTAATCCTTTATATAGAGGAGAGTTTTCCCAACAACACCTCCTGGCGGTTTGTGGATGCATCCTATTCTTTTCCCAATCCCGCCAATCCTTTCCAAGGATCATTCCCGGAATTTGTACAACTCGACCGCTCTACAACTCCAACCGATGCCAACTTTATAGGCGTTAAAATTGGAGATGTGAATCTGAGCTGTACGACATGCAACGGGGACGACCCGGAGACGGAAAGCCTGAATCCGGTTGTATTTGAAATACCCGATAAATCGTATCAAACGGACGATACCATCTTTATGGCCTTTTCGCCCGACACGACATACTCCCTGGCGGCTTTCCAATTGGGGTTGAAATATGACGATTCCTATCTCACCTTTCTGGATGCCCAAACAGTTGATCTGAGTGAAATTGACACCTCAGCTTTCAATCTCGATGACGCCTCCGAAGGAAAATTACGAGTGGTATGGGTAGATGGTCAAGGTATTGATGCGACCCTTTCGCCAAGCGATAAACTCTTTCGTTATCGTTTGATCGCCAAAAGCGCCATCAGCGATATATCCCAATACGTATCGCTTGATGACGAGGTGATGCTCAACCTGGCCTACGACACCAGTGGTTTGCGTTACCCCGTACAGCTCGGATTCAATACAAACCTGGACGGACGTTCCCTCGTCGAAAGCCCGCCATCGGCTTTCAGCAATCTTCGCTTCTGGCCTAACCCCGCCGAAAACATCCTTTGGGTTCAATTCCAACTCGACCAGGCCGGGCCGGTCAGCCTGAGGCTGTCCGACATTTCGGGGAATGTCGTCTGGCAGCGGGAATTATCACCCTGTGCATCGGGAGCTTATACTTGGAAAGCGCCATTGAATAACTTACCTCCAGGCATTTATTTTGCAAATTTGAATCAGGAGGTGTTTCGGTTTGTGAAGAAATAGTTTTGGGAAGTAAGGTTTTTGGGCTTTGCCCAAAAACCTTACTTCAAAAAGAAAGTCTTATGAAAAATATCCTACTTCTGCTTTTTCTTCTTTTTTGCTCATCGACCCTTCTTTCTTCCCCAACCATTTGGTATGTAAACTGTACCGCCACCGGCACTAATACGGGTCTGAGTTGGGAAGATGCCTTTATCGACTTACAGAGCGCCATAACCGTAGCCCAATACGGCGACCATATTTGGGTGGCGAAAGGAACATATCACCCTACCCAAGACGGCGATCGCGAGATCAGCTTTGTGCTGAACAACGGTGTGAAGTGGTATGGAGGGTTTGAAGGAGGGGAATCCAGTTTGAATCAGCGGGATTGGGAATTAAATGAAACGGTATTGAGCGGGGAGATCGGCAATCCGGATTCGCTTTCGGACAATTCCTTGCATGTGGTGTATTCAGAAGCAATTGACTCTATTACTTTGATCGACGGCTTCATCATAACAAAAGGGTATGCAAAGCCGGATGCAAATATTCCGCAAGTAACAAAAAATTCCATAGGAGGCGGAATTTTGATTTACGGGAAATACGCCGAATTTGAGATTCGCCCGGTAGTTGCCAATTGCAAGATAAAGGCCAATTATGCCGAAAAAGGAGGAGGAGGAGGATTTCTTGATACGGGCGGGGAAAACCCTCTCGCGCAACTTGCCAGTCCAAAATTCCTGAGCGTTACATTTGAGAATAATTTTTCGCCTATATCAGGTGGGCTTGGTTTGGAAGGAAGTGGCCAGGCAGGCAGACCCCAAATAATTGATTGTAAGTTCATTAACAACACAGCATCCACCCATCGTGGAGGAGGGCTGTTTTATATTTATGGAAGTGGGACAAAGGCGTTACTGTTAAAAAATTGCCTATTTCAAGGTAATGTTGCAGGTTACTCGGGAGGGGGTTGTGTCCTGAAGCAAAATTATTTTTCCCTGCCGATCGATATCATTAATTGCACTTTTATCGACAATGAGGCTGAAGAAGGCCATGGTGCGGCAATCGTTATTGACGCTTTCAATACGGAAAACTTTTTGCGGTTTGACAGTTGTCGATTCGTAGGGAACGAAAGTGTCACCACCACAATCGACTGTTGGAATAGCAGCGCACATTCCCGTATAGAAATGGATCGCTGTGTTTTCTATGACAACGACCCCCAGGTTATTAGTCTTCGGGGCCGTCTGATCGCAAAAAACTGTTTGTTTAACGAAAACGGGTATGTCCCTTTTGTCTTATCAACGGATCTGGATGAAGGGCTGGATTTTATCAATTGTGCTTTTTTAGACAATCATACCCCTGGGATTGAAATGTTCAGGCTAAATTTTGGGGAAAGTAGTGGTTATTTTCCCGAAGGTCCGCTTCGATTTCGCAATTGTATCTTTCAAAATAACCGGGATACCTCTTCCAACTATCCACTTTTTATCATCAAGACCGATGCGGATATTGAATTCGATCACTGTCTGATCAACGAGCCCTCTTTCGACAGTTGCCAGCAAATGCTCAATTTGTTTCCGGTTGTCGGTGGTACCGGAGAAATCTTTTGCAACGAAGGCATGTTATACAACATCAATGCCCAGTTCATCTCCCAGGAACCAAACAGCTTTTCCCTCAGCTGACTGATCGAATCATGGTTGTGTGATAACGATTCTGCCGCCATAACCCTGGCTACATCGGATGGATTTACCGGCACCCAGCCCAACCCGGAAAGATAAAACTCTGCCTGA
>JABWAJ010000278.1 GCA_013361075.1 Saprospiraceae bacterium
GGGGCGCTGTATGGCGACTCCATGCGACAAGATTGCAGGTTCCAATGAAGTGCTGACAAACTCGTTTTCAGAACATGGTATATCGAATTTATTCACTGCTTTTATGCACTGCCTACGCTCGGCGGTAGAGAGGTCGCACGAGGCCACCATGATGTCAAACGGTTCCTGAGCTTGTCGAAGGATCGTCGCCGCCTGTGCGACCTCTATGATGTTGCTGTTTCTTTGTAATGAA
Source organism: Saprospiraceae bacterium (assembly GCA_013361075.1). Taxonomy (GTDB): domain Bacteria; phylum Bacteroidota; class Bacteroidia; order Chitinophagales; family Saprospiraceae; genus JABWAJ01. Next base: position 233 of record JABWAJ010000278.1, read on the forward strand.
TTGATTTATAGATTTTTGAATTCAAAAAAATCTTAATCCGGATGTGGAAAAATTCCGAATGACTCACTTTGCCGCCCCGAAACAAACGGAACCTAAAACCAAATACAAGGTCAATTTGCAAAAATCATTTGCCTGGTTCCTGCTAATTCCCCGTCAATTATCAGGCTGTAAGCATAAACGCCGGTTACATTGTAGCCGTGCTCATAAAGCACTTCGTTCATACCGGTTTTTAAATCCAGTTTTTGGTACCACAATACTTTTCCTGCCAAATCCGAAACCTGTATAACGGCTTCCCGGTAAGTGATTTCCCGGTTGACTAAAAAGGAAATAACCGTCGCTTCATCAAATGGATTCGGGCGATTTTGGAGCAATTCCACAGCCGGTAAAATGACTGCTTCCGGCTCGTTGGTTGCCGAAACAACACCTGGCAATACTTCCTTTGAAAAAAGGCTTTCGATGCCGTTTGCATCCACGGATGCCACACTGACGTAAAAAATTCCGGAGGGTATGGAGAAAACCAGTTGTTTTTCAAAAGTCGTATAAATGGTGTCGAAATCATGGGTCGTAGACCGCACAAAGACCCGGTAATGATTGTAATCGAGCGGGTCTGTAATGTCTACTGTAGCAAATTCATTGTTTTTTACCGCCTGAAAATCCGGCGTCACTGGTCCTATAGCTGCCATTGCCGCGCCAATTCCGTTAATGACCGTGTTCCTTGACAGGTAATTAAAATCAACAAAAAAAGAATCCAGAACGGAATCACCATCTGTATCCACCCCAAGAATGTCGTCGGAGGTGTGCTGCCGGTCGTGGTAACTCGGGCTGGAGACGTTTGCATTGCCGTGTTCGTTGGCAGAAGTAAACCGCATGGCTGCAAAACCCTGTTCCCGGAACGGGATATGGTCGCCGCCCCTGCCGGTACGGTCTTCCGCAGACATAATCGTGATCATCATGGGTACAGCTACCAGATCCAGTGCCTCTTCTATGTATTCGAGCTTGATGAAACGGGACAATTGTTTGTTTCTGGAATTGAAACTACCTGCTGAAAACAACCGTACCTGCGTGCTGTCAATATGATTGAAACCAGGACAGGAAGGCTGGGAAGAAGTGGCGCCGCAAATGATCCCGCCCACCACATCGTTGTTGAGAACTGCCCGGATGGGAATACCTTTGGTACTGCAGTAAGTAGCAAAAGCCTCGGCACCAAGAAGGCCCTGTTCTTCACCGATGGTAATCAGAAAAACAATGGTGCGGTCGAAAGCCAGCCGGCTCATCACCCTTGCCAGTTCAAGTACAAGTGCCGTACCACTGCCATTGTCTTCCATACCCAGTGCGGGACAGTTGATGTCGCATTCACCTGCACACCGGCTGTCTATATGCGCCTCAATCAGCACCACCCCGTGCGCCGAGGTGTCAATGCCGGGCAGCACGGCGAAGATGTTGCGGTGCCTCGGAGAATTGCAAATATTCTGATCGAACTGGAGATAGGAGGGCAGCAAACGGCCCTCATTTTGAACGCTGATTTCTGAAAATTTCCGGTGCACCCAACGCCGTGCTGCGCCGATACCGGTCACAGCCGAAAGGGTGTCAGCTCCGGTATTCCGGTTTTCAAACGGGATCATTTCCAGCAAATAAGCCTTCAGAGAATCCGGAGAAACGCCGTTAAGGATTGCCGGAACGATGTCATCGGGGTGGTTCACAACCACCGAAGGCAGGTATGTTGCAGGGGAATAATTTCCCAGCAGGACTTGTTCCGCTGTCAGGTTGGTGGACAGGATGTTCGTTTGAGCGGCAACCCAAAAACCGGGCAGGGCAAAACAGAGGCAGGTAAGTATTTTTTTCATGGCAAGGTGATTTTGTTGTAGAACAAACTTAGTGTTTGTGAGGGAATTATCTGATGGAAACTTTTTCGTGAGCTAAGGTTAAGGCCAGGAAAAGGGCACTAAGGCCGTATCCAGACCGGTAATTGCCTGCAACAGCATTTTCGGTATTCCGGGATTTTCAGACTGCCTGCTTCCATTTGGCCCATTGGTTAAAACCCCATCAAAAACCTCGTCCCCCGGCCTGTTTCGCACTCAACCTGTAAATGGATGCCCTGAACATCTGCCAGTTTTTTAGCAATAGACAATCCCAGTCCGGTACCCGGAATTTTAGCATTGCGGGAAGCATCGGTGCGGTAAAACCGGTCAAAAATATAGGGTAAGTATTCGGGGGCGATACCCGGGCCGTCGTCGGCGAAGGTCAGTGTTTTAGAAACGGCATTCCACGAAAGTTCGATTCGCCCTCCTGTCGAGCCATATTTCAAGGCATTGCTGAGCAGGTTTCCAACGATCAGTTCCAGCAATCCTCCATCGGTAATGAGGATGGTTCCGGCAGGGATATTCAGATCAACAGCAGTGCGTTTTTCTTCCAGAAGTGGTTGCCATTTTTCTATAAAATTAAACATAAATTGCTTTAAATCAACGGGTTCCTTGTTGGGTAGAATGCTCCCGGATTCTAAACGCGACAATTGAAGCAACTGTTCCAGTATGCGATTCATGCGGTCGGTTTCCATAAGCACCTGTTCCATTTTTTGTTCGTACTGTTCCGGTTCTCTTTGTTTTCGGAGCAATACTTCGAGCGTACCGCGAATGCCCGCGAGTGGTGTTCGCAATTCATGGGAAATATCCGCTGTAATTTGTTTTTCGCGGTTCAGGCTGCTTTCGATGCGGTTCAGCAGTTCGTTGATGGTGGTTGCCAATTTGTAGATCTCATCGCGATGTGGGGGCAAAGGCAGTCGCGTTTTGATGCTGTGGTCATCAATTTTGTTGGCTGTTTCAATCAACTTGTGGATGGGGGCAATTCCCCTTTCAGCTGCAAAAGAAGATGCACCATAAAAAATGAGGGTCAGCAGAGGAAAGGTGATCAGCAATGTAAAACGCAGATTCTCCAAAACCAGAGCAGATTCTACCTGAGAGACGCCAATACTCAAATGCCCGATGACTTCTCCAAATTCATTCAGGATCGGAAACTGCCCCTGACGAATGTGTTCATTGTTGAATTGTGTGTCAAAAAAAAAATCCTTTTCCAGGGATGGGTTAAGTTCTAAGCGGGCGGTTTTCATATTTGCCGACTGAAAAACCAAGGCACCACTTTTATTGGTAATTTGAAGAAAGGTAGGATTTACCTCTATGCGGTCGTGCTCTTTTTCGTTTAATTCCGGGCTTTTGTGCATGAAAACCAAATCGTCTTCAATTTCAATATTTTTAAAAACATCCACTTTTTCCTTCCGGATGTCGTCATCTAAATGCTTGTATGCCGTAAAGTAAACGACCAGATAAACCGCAACAAATACTACCAGCGTACTGGAAGAAGCGGCTATGGTATTAAAATAGGCAATGCGGTTTTTGAATTTTAAAATCATGTCTCGTCGTTTATTCGGTAACCAATGCCGCGTATGGTAGTGATGAACGAAGATTCGGCGCCGGGGTCTTCTAATTTTTTGCGCAAAAAATTGATGTACACATCAATGACGGCGGTGCTGTGATCAAAATTAATGTCCCATACTTTCTCAATGATGCGGGTGCGTCTGCAAACCCGGCCCTTGTTGCGCAGGAGGTATTCCAGCAGGGAAAATTCTTTTTGGGTAAGCTCCACCGCCTCTCCGTTTTTGGTTACCCGGTGGGTATCGAGGTTCATTTCGATATTTTTGTATCGGAAGATGGTTTGTTCACCCCTTTTGCTGCGCAGCAAAACCCTAATGCGGGCAAGCATTTCTTCAAAAGAAAAAGGCTTTCGGATAAAGTCATTGGCACCGGTTTCCAGGGCGAATACCGCATCATCTGCCGTATCTTTGGCAGTAAGAAAAATGATGGGCAAATGCTGGTTTTCCTTGCGGATGGCACGGCAAATTTCAATCCCGCTCAATCCCGGAAGCATCCAGTCGAGCAACAGCAGGTCGTACTCTTCAAGGATGTTGAGTGCAAGCTCGAGGCCTTTTTTGCCATTGTCAGCCACATCCACCGCAAAACCTTCCTCTTCAAGCCCCTCCTTGATGAAGTTTGCGATGGATGCTTCGTCTTCAATCAATAAAATTCTCATAAGTTAATCATCGTCTTCTTCTTCTCCTTCACCAGCTTGTCCTGCGCCGTTCTCCGTTCCTGCCTGGGCAGTTGCACCGCTGCGGATTTCTGTGTGCCGGATTTGTCCGCCCAGGTACCCGGTACGGGCCATCAACCCGAAAGTAACCAAACTTAAAGCAAAGGCTGAGGCTATGAATATTTTTTTGTTGTTTTTTTCCTTAAACCCCACAAATAAGGTAATTAAAGAGAACAACCCAAGGGCTTCCATTGCCCAAATGGCCAATTCAGCAGCTTCTTCGTGTTGTTCAATCAATGCTTCTGAAACACCGGCCAGCCCTTCTACGCTTTCCTCTGCGGGTTCGCCGGTAAGGTAAACCGGAATGGCTATCAACGCCATGATGAACCAGTTCCACAGGGCAGCTTTTTTGGTAGGGTCTGAATGTGTGAGGTATCCATACGCCATAATGCCCGTTCCGAGGATGGTGCCAATGATGGGGAAGTGATTCAGGATCAAATGCAAATGTGTACTGTCCATTTTATCAGGTTTTATTGTTGAATAATTTCAGCAAAGATGGTGGGAGGTTCATTATAAGAAGCTTTGGGTTTTCTTAAAATTGGCTAAAAATCAACCTGTTTTACAGAAAGGCAATACCTTGCACGAGCCAGTTATTTAAAAAGCGCTTCGATGGGGGCGTAGGGGTACCATGCAACCAATCGCATCCTTTTTACCGTCTGATGTGACGTAGCTTATTGTGGCGAACACAGACTACCTTCATCTCTCAGTCACCCAACACTTAATGCTCATGCAATACAACTCCTTACCGGCAGCTCCCGACGACCGCCTGCAACTCGTAGACGCCCTGCGCGGTTTTTCCCTTGCAGGCATTGCCATCGTTCATTTTATGGAACAGTACCTTGCCGGGTCCGCCCCGGAAAGTGTAGGCAATTTTACCCAGCAGAATATAGCAGACAGCGTCCTCGAAATCGTTACGCAGATATTGATCCGGGGCAAATTTTTCGCCTTGTTTTCCTTTTTATTCGGGCTTAGTTTTTCTTTGCAAATGGACCGCACCCAGGCACGAACCGGCCAGGATTTCAGCCTGCGCTTTGCGTGGCGCCTGACCGTTTTATTTGCAATCGGCCTGTTGCACCAGTGTTTTTATCGTGGCGACATCCTTACCGTTTTTGCCTTGCTGGGTTTTCCTTTGCTGTTGTTTTACCGGGTTTCGGACCGCTGGATAGGTGCTTTGGCGGTTTTGCTGCTGTTGGGGGTTCCAAGGTTGATCATCCAGTTAAGTGGCATTAGCGGGATGGATCTGGCTCCTGAAAGCATTCAGCATTATTGGGATACCGTTAAATTTGGGACGTTTTCAGAAATTGCCTGGTTGAATTCCTGGGATGGTTTCCGGGAAAAAATGGAATTCCAGTTTGGTTTCTTTTCGCGTGGCTACCAAAGTTTCGGATGGTTCCTGCTGGGGTTGCTCGCAGGCCGCTGGCGTTTGTTTGAAATGGCTGAATCCTACCGGTTACTTTGGCGAAAATTATGGCGCTACGGGCTTTTTACCTTTTTGGGGTTAATCGCGGTTGCAGCTCTGGTTTTTGGTGTTTTTGGCAAACAAATTCCGGAGAACTGGACCAATTTCATTGGCTCCGGTTTTTACGACTGGGCTAATATTGCCCTGACCTTTTTTTACATCGGAGCTTTTCCCCTGCTGTTTCTGAAACCTGTCTGGCAGCGCCGGTTGTTGGTATTTGCACCTTATGGGCGCATGGCTCTCAGCAATTATGTATTGCAGGCTCTGATCGGCACTTCGTTCTTTTTTAGTTTTGGTTTGGGGTTGATCGGTGAATATGGCAACAGTGTTACCCTGCCGCTTGGTCTGGCCGTTTGTGTATTGCAAATCTGGTGGAGTGCACGTTGGCTGCAACATTTTCAGTACGGGCCTCTGGAATGGCTTTGGCGTTCCCTTACCTGGTTTTCGTGGCAGCCTTTTCGGAAAAAGTGAGTTGGTACCCCGCACGATTCTGCAGGAACTATGTGTGGGAAATAGTTTCCAAACATCTACTTTTGCCCTTCTAAATAAAAGACGCCATGAAATATCTGATTTTCCTTGTATTGCCACTTCTCATGATTGCCTGCAACCAGGAGAAAAAAAACGATTCGGGCCCTTCATCAGCCAATGGTGACGCCCCTTTGGACCCATTTGACCTGGCCAGCTACACTCTTGAATCTGTGCCTGGCAGCGACGTGCAAATGGCTGTAAAAAAAAGTGAAGAAGGGGTGCTCCGCGAAATGGGCAACTCGCTCAACGGTAAACGCATAGGAACCTGGACCCTTTACGGAAAAGACCCCGTTCGCCCCCGTAAGATTGTAAATTATGTGGACGGCAAAAAGAATGGTCTTTACATTGAAATGAGTGAATCGGGGTATTATCTTGAACTCATTGCTTATTTCAAAGACGATAAACTGCACGGAAACTGGGCGAAATACCGATTTGGCCGGCCTTTGCAAACTGCTGAATACCAGGATGGTCAGTTGCACGGCGTCCAGCGGGAATTCCAGATCCGCGACGGAAAAGTCATCAAGGAAGCCCATTACAAAAATGGACAATTGGACGGACCCTTCAAACATTACAACGAAAAAGGAGAAGTGACGCTGCAATACGAATACAAAGAAGGCGTAAAAGTAGGAGAGGGCGTGCTGCACCCGGCGGATACGGTAAAATGACGCACAAATGCATTCATCATCCATAAAATTACCCATGGGGTTTATATGAGACGAACCATTCCATTGATTGGCTTTCTGATTTGTTGCTGTTTTGTAACCGGCCTCTTTGCCCAGAAAAAAGGCGACTGGCAGCAATTATTCAATGGGAAAAACCTGAAAGGCTGGCATCCCAAGATTAAAGGCTACGCACTGGATGACAACTACGGCAATACCTTCCGGGTGCAAAAAGGAAAATTGATCGTTTCGTACGACCAGTATCCGTCTTTTGACAACCGTTTTGGCCACTTGTTTTATGAAAAACCGTTTAACTACTACCGGCTGCGCATTGTGTACCGTTTCAAGGGGGAGCAGGCCAACGGCGGCCCCGAGTGGGCATGGCGCAACAGCGGGGTT
>JABWAJ010000279.1 GCA_013361075.1 Saprospiraceae bacterium
TACTTTCTACCCTCTACTTTCTACCCTCTACTTTCTACCCTCTACTTTCTACCCTCTACTTTCTACCCTCTACTTTCTACCCTCTACTTTCTACCCTCTGCTTTCTACCCACTACTTAATCCTTTAATCCATCTACCATGAAAAGGAGAGACTTTATTGTGACCGGCAGCCAGGCCGGAGTTGGCATTTGTCTGGCAGCTTTGCTGGGCGAGGGTTGTGCCCCCGCAGCCAAATATGCAGCAATCACTGTGGAGAAAAACAAAATCAGCTTGCGCAAATCGGAGTTTCAGTACACCAAAAAAGGAAAAGTTCAGGAACGAAATTTCCTTTTGATCAAACCCGAAAAGGCTGTGTTTCCCATTTGTCTTTACAAAAAAGGAGAGGAATACATCGCCTGCCTGATGCGCTGTACCCACCAGGATTGCGAAGTAGAGTTGCAGGGTACCCGCTACATTTGCCCCTGCCACGGCAGTGAATTTTCAAACGAAGGAATTGTACTTACCGGCCCGGCCGAAGAAAATCTGCGCACTTTTAAAACAACACACGATGCGACACATGTCCATATCCTGGTGGCATAAAAGCAGCCTCCTTTTTTTCCTGACAGCAGCCTTGCAAACAGCATGGGCTCAAAGTGATACCGGCTGGCTGCAACGCATAGCACCCGTGGCAGATTCTGTACCCGACAAATTGAACATGGACGCTGTTTACGACCGCCCTTTCCTCCAATTGGGCAAAATGCCCATTGCCCTCGGCGGCTACGTGGAAGCCAATACAGCCTGGTTTTCGGAAGATGGCGTTTCGGAGGGGCTTTCGTTTCAAATACCCCGCCTCACCCTTTTTATGTCCTCTACCATTGCCAGGCAAATCAAGTTTTTATCGGAAATAGAATTTGAAGAAGGAGGACGCGAAATCAACATAGAATTCGCCGCTTTAGACCTCCAGTTTCACCCTGCGCTAAACCTTCGTGGCGGGGTGCTGATGAACCCCATCGGGGCCTTCAACCAAAACCATGACGGGCCAAAATGGGATTTTGTGGATCGCCCGGTGTCGGCTACCCAAATGCTGCCCGCCACCTGGTCAAATGTGGGCTTTGGGCTGTATGGCAAATTTTTTGCCGGCAACTGGACGCTGGGCTATGAAGCTTACCTGAGCAACGGCTTCGACGACAGCATCATCAACAACTCCGAAAACCGAACCTTCCTGCCCGCCGCCAAAGCCAACCCGGAACGCTTCGAAGAAAGCTTCAACGGTCAACCGCTTAGCACGGTCAAACTAAGCATACGGCAGCAGGACATCGGCGAAATCGGCTTCTCTTACATGGGCGGTATTTTTAATAAATTTGAAGACGATGGCCTGGTACTCGACCAAAAACGGCGGGTGCATGCCTGGGCCATAGACTGGAACGCGACCATTCCAAAGCTGGGCACCAAAATTAGCGGCGAATGGGCCTGGGTAAGCGTGGATGTGCCGGAAACCTTCAGCCAGCAGTTTGGCAACCACCAGTACGGGGGATTTTTGGATTTCGTGCAGCCAGTATTGCAACGAAAAGTCTTCGGGTGGCCCAAAGCCGTTTTCAGCATCGCCTGCCGATTGGAATACGTGGACTGGAATGTGGGCGCTTTCCGCGAAACAGGCGGTAACATCGCCGACGATTTCAAGGCCATCGTGCCGGGGCTTAGCTTCCGCCCGGGCGCACAAACCGTGCTGCGCCTGAACTACCGCTACCACTGGCAACAGGATTTGCTGGGCAACCCACCTGCACGAACGGCAGGATGGCAGTTTGGGGTGAGTTCGTATTTTTGACCTGCGATGTGCGTAAAGGGGAGTTGTGCAAAGAAGCAAACCTCCTTACACAACCCCAATCACTTCCTATTTTAATAATAAGGTGCTACCCAAACCAAATAAAAATTGCTGGCTGAAAAATCACTCGGATACAAATCCGTCAGCTTTATGGAAACTTTGTAATTCCCTGCCCTCGGGAATAAATTCGTGACCTCAATTCCACCCATTTCCGGGTAAATAGTTCCTGAATTTCCCCGGCTAAAGTCATGTTTTAAAGTCTTTGGTTCTCCACCGTAGGCATTAGAAACTTCAAGGGTTACTTCATCATCGCAGAAGACCGTATCGGGGTTTGCCGACAAAGAAGACAGGAAAAGACGCCCTGTTCCGCAGAAATTGAAGTCAACGTTATTTGAATAAAAAACATAAGGGCGCGCTTCGTTGGGCATGTTTGCCTGGTTGGATCGGGCCGGTGCCAACAATAACGGAGGCGATTGTTCAACAAAATTCATGTTGATGAGGTACTCAAGGGCTTGCTGGTTGTAGTCCTTATTGACAAAATCACGGAGCACAACATTGAGATTTGAGCCTGCCGGGTGCTTGGTTACCCAGCCATTTAAATCGTCTCTGTAAAAATAATCTTTCACACGGGGTTCGTCGCCCGGTGCAAAGGAAATGCCGGGGGTATTGATCACCTGTGCTACAAACAACTGTTTTGCATGCTCCGACGTCTTCCATTCTTTCACCCGATCGTCCAGATAGCTCAAAATCCAGGGAACTTCATGTTTGTTAAAATCCCCATAAGGAGACCAGCGCAGGGTATTGTTGTTACCCATCCATTGGTGGCCCAAATTTCCCTTTTCATAAGACCAGAAAAGTACAAATTGCTGCTTTTTTTCTGTTCCCCGCAGTTGACTCCAGGTAACTTCAGTATTCAAGGTACCATCACCGTTCAAATGTGCCGTAGCAATGCGATCTGTAGAGATGTACTGCAGCAGCAGTCTTACAATTTCGGTTGCTTGTTCATCATACGCATCGCCCTTTCCCTCATCATCATTCACGTCAATATCCAGAAAAATAACTTCAGTCGGGTGCGCATTGGCAAAAGGAACAATCTCTGTTTTTAGCACATTTTCAAGTGTATCGAAGTTGATTTTGCTGTGGTGCAGGTAAATTTTTCTATCTCCAACATAGTATTCACGGTGCCATTGGCAGCGCATGTCAAAGTACCGGATGCCAACATTGAGCTGGTCCATGTAATTTCCACCCTGGGTGATGGCCCCACCGGCTTCGGCAACGAGGTTAGGGATTCCCTCCTGGTAGGAAGAAGCATCATGACTGCCGGGAATGTAGGTGTCAATAACCCTTAAATCTTGACGCAATTGGGCCATCCAGTTGGCCCGGTCGATAGGATAAGGCATGTGTATAAGGTTTAGTTTTGAAAAAAATCACTTCACAATAATATCTCAATCTTAGCATAAGCGAAACAATGGCGTGCAAAAAAAATAATCCTTTTGCTTTTTCAAATGTGAATGATGAGGCTGGAAACTTCAACAGCAATGATCATCGGGGGCCAAGGTTGCTACGGCACCATCTCCGCCGCAGACTTAAATGTTAGTGTCAGCGTCCGCGGGCCATTGCCCTGAAAATAGGTCATTTTACCATACTTGATACGCCCATTCACCGGAGGATCGGCATCTACAAAAATAACCCCGTCGGGCGTCGCCACATAGGCCCTTACCCGGGTGCCATCATACAGAACGACGGGCATGGGCAGTCTTGTTTTGGGCTTGTGTTTGTCAGGGGCAAAATTACCCGCGACTTCATTGTTTTCAACCCGCCAGAAATAAATAAATCCTTCCTGAACTGCATCAGACCCATCGCAGGCTTCAAAATAATATTCTCCCAATACAGAGTCTGGAAGTACTACAAAAGCCTGGTTTTCATCAAAATAATCTGCCAGTGCCATGGTCACCGTTTCAATATGTACCGGCGTATTTCCGGTATTTGACAACATGGAAACGATCAGATTCTGTTCCGGATACAAGGCCAGCATGGCGCGCGCACCGGTTTGGCTGCCGCTGTGAAAATCGTGGCGGCGTCCGCGAATGTCTTTAGAAAGGAACCACCCCAATCCGGCAGGATTCCAGTTGCCCGAAAGGGATACCGTTGGGGTAAAAAGCACCTTTTTTGTCTGCTCGCTAAAAAACACGGAAGAAGGATTCAGGTGTGCGCGGCCAAATTCCAGTAAATCAGTCACAGTGGATAAATAACCGCCACCTGCCCATTTATAGGAAGGTCGGGAGTTTTTCACCGACTCCAGATTGCCTTTTTTATTGATCTGATACGTTAGCGTCATGTTGGTAATGGAGCTGTCGGGGTGGTTGGGCAGGGTATTGTACATGCCCAAAGGATTAAATACCTCCCGCTGCATCATGGTCAAAAAGTTTTCACCGCCGGCAACTTCCATCACGGCGCTCAGCAGGGTAAATCCAAATGTGCTGTACTGGAAATTCGTGCCCGGCGCAAAAACCAACGGATCGCGTATAAAAATGGGCAGGGCATCCCGTATGGTAGGGTAATTTTTAAAATCAATAAGGCTTGTTTTAAAATCGGCATCAATGTAATGCCGTACCCCGGAGGTATGGCCTGCCAATTGCCGGGCAGTGACCCCCGCAAAAGCCGGCGGCAAATCGGGCAGGTAAGCCATGATGGAGGTGTCTAAATGTATCCGCCCTTCCTGATACAGGCGCGCAAGGCCCGCCGCAGTCAGGATTTTAGACAGGCTGGCAATCCGAAACTTCATGGAAGGATTGATCGGGACGCGTTTTTCAGCATCAGCATAGCCAAATCCATCCTGCCACAAGATGCCGTTGGGGCGCGCCACGCCTGCCGTAATACCGGCTACCTTACTGGTGGTTCTGACTTCCTGCAGGAGGCGCTTCGACAATTGTATGGCGCGCTCCAGACTGTAATACTGGATGCTATCTTGTGCAGACATGGTTGTAAAAAGCAAAAGCGCCGCAAAAGCGCATAGATACCTGAACATAGGGATTTATGATTTTCAAATTTGAAACCGGTGCGTTGGGTTCTTACGTTTACTAAACTAAAAAGTTTATTAACCGTGATCCTTAGCTATTTCATATTAAAAAGCAACATGGTGCAAAATTACATAAAAAGAGCGCTAAGATTTTTGATTCTTACCCGGCTTCATGTCAAAGCGGAATATGATTCAGATTTTTCCAGCTAAGCACTTGTGCCAGGCTTCTCTGTTGTACCTCATCCCCGCCATAAATTAAAAAACTTTCCTCCGGCAAAGCGCCTGCCAGCGGTTGAAAATATTTTAACCCATCAAAAAAATTTGACACGATGGTTCTTCCTGATTCAATTTCAATAGGAAAAAGCCTGCCGCCCAGATCAAGCAGCAGATCAATTTCATGTGCGCCGGCAGCATTCCAGAAATAATGCCTGGGAGGTAGGTTCCTGTTGAGGCGGTTTTTCAAAATTTCGTTGATGATAAAATTTTCGTGTGATACATGCCCCCGATGAGGTTGCCTAATTTTTGCAGATTAGAAATTGAAGTTCTAATTTACAAAGACAATAAAACTTCGATGAATCATATGGCATGCACGAAAAATCACAGGCTTTCAAAAAGCCCGTAAACCCGGTCGTTCCCTTCCCTCACCCGCACGCTGGTATTTTTTATAAAAACGCTTTCTTTTTCCCTGTTCCAGTAGTAAACTTTAAGGGTTACCCCTTCCATAGCTTTCCTTGTTTTGAAGAGGTGGGTAAGGCGAATGGTATGGTAAATTTTTTGCCAGGCCGGTTCCGGAAGCGACATTGCCATCTGGTGTTTGGGCACAATGCCTGCCCAGTTAATGATCTTTCCTGCTTTGGAAAATTCACAAACCAATACCCCGCAAGGGTCACAATTGCCCTTCATTTCCAGACTAATGTCTAAAAAATCGTGCCTCGAACGCGTCACTGTCGTTAAGGAAACCTCGAAGGTGGGGCCCCACTCACGAGTAGCGTCCATGGCATAATGCACACTTTCGTCGGGCGCTGTTTTGACAAAGGCCGTATCGTAGGTCCAATGAGGGGTAGTCGCCCGGCTGAACACAGGCTGACTCTCAAAATACTGGTTCTCTTCATTTTTGTCAGACTGGTTTTTTGAAAAAACATAAAATTCATAGGTAAATCCAAAATCCCGGAACCGGGTAATCGGGTAAAATTCTTTGATGATCGGCAGGAAATCCGGAGGCACATCTCCGGCAATCAGGTAATCGGTATTCAGGGTAGCAAGGGTGTCTCTGAACCGGGCATGCCCGATACCGGTATTGAACAGAGAAATGTAGGCTATCCCCGGGTTACGGGCACTGAAATAATGGTTGAGGTATTTGGGGTTGTCATTAAACACAAGGGCAACCTCTGATGCAGCATGGGTTTTCAGAAAATCCTGTGTGTGGATGGAAAATGTTTTGAACGGTTGTTTGCAAAATACCGAATGGTGTTCCCGTGTCCAAACCAGAGTAGTCACGTTAACCACCAGAATAAGGGCGGTGATGAATGCAGTACGTAGTTTTACGGTCGCCGTTGGGTAAAAAGAAAACACCAGGAATAGCAAATACGGAAAAGAAAAAATCAGCACCGGGTGCTGCAAGACCGGCTTCATCCACTGAGAATAGGCAAAGCCCACCGCAATGGGCAGCAGAAACCAGGTCAGTGAAATGAGCTGAAATTTACGAACCCTCCTTTTTTCATTTTTTGCCAGAAAAACACCCAACAGGAAAAGCCCGCCCATTACCGAGTAAACAACCGGGCTGTGGTGAAAAATAAAAGCGACGTGTTCCGTAAAAAAGCTTTTCCCCTGTTTGCCCAGCCATGCTAAACCCTGGATTTGAAGCTGTGCAAAAAATATGGGCAGGTGCGGCAGGTATAAGATCAAAATCAGCACTCCGGAAAGCAAATACGGTTTGACCTGCTCTTTTTTGAGAAAAAAAAGCCCGGTAAAGCCCACCATGGCGGCAAAAAGCAGGCTGAAGTGGTGGTTGTAGCAACAAAGCGCGGCGGCAATAACAAACCCTGCCAGATTTGCCTTTCTTTTTTCTTCATTGCCAAACAGAAAATTGGTCCAGTACAGCACCATCAATAAGCTAAAAAAAAGGCCGCTGCTGTATGGTCGGGCAATCTGGCTGTACAAAATCGGAAACTGCAGCGTAGCCACAGAGGCTGCAACAAACAACCCGGCGGTATTGCCGAACCATTTTTTGGCCACCGCATAGGCGAGATAAATGGTGCCCGTTCCCAAAATCAAAAATGGCAGTTTGATCACCCAGTCCGCCTGGCCGAACAACCGCGTCCAGTAGTACAAAAACACCTGAATGCCGGCAGGATGACCATCCGGTTTGATGCCTTTTTCTATTAACTCGGAAAAAGAGTCGAACTGCAACCGGTAAAAAGCACTCAGTTCGTCGTGCATCAGCGGCAGGTCCTGCAGATTCCAGAAACGGAGCAACGCGCCGGTTAGGATCAGGATCGCGAGCAGAATCCGCTCATTAAACTGGTTTTTATCCAATAGGTGCATCATTCAACGAACCTTAAGAAACGAAGCATCTGTTTTTTG
>JABWAJ010000280.1 GCA_013361075.1 Saprospiraceae bacterium
GCTCCGGCTCCGATTCAGATTGAGCCACCATTGCCCAGGGCATGAGGCCAATCATAAGGCACGTAAACAGCTTACCCCCCCCCGTTTTACTGAAGAACCCAAAGGAACAGGTATGGAATCAGGAACAAACGAAAAAATGGTTTTCATGCGTTTTATTTTTTTGAGTGATATAATAAGATCAGGCTATTAGCAGCCAGGGGTTAATAAGCATCAATCATCCGGGAAGATGTAAAACTACTGCTTCACTGTATTCAGATAATCTTGCCAGCTTTTGGTTTTGTAATGACCTTCTGCTGTAAAACGCAATTCTTTCAGCAAACCATCCGGTTCTTTGTAGCCCGGAGAAATGGAAATGCGCTCAATTTTTTCGTCCATGTACACGAATGACGGGTAGCTCATTTTACCGTCGAGCAGGGAATACGCCAGTTCGTGGATGCCATTCCGGCCTACATTGGCGTGGTATTTAAACGTGTGGTTGTTGAACACCACGTCACCTTTTTGTTCGGCGTCGAATTTAACTGCGTAGAAATGTTCGTTCATGTATTTGGCTACGGCTTCATCTTTGAACGTGTTGGCGTCCATCTTTTTGCAATAGCCACACCATTCGGTGTACAGGTCAATGAAGATTTTTTTCGGCTTTTTTGCGTTCAAAGCGATGGCTTCATCCCAGGTATACCACTTGATGGCAACTTCTTCCGGATTGGTTTGTTCGCTTTTTGGCAAAACAAATGCGTACAGGGCGGCAGCACCCGAAAGGACTGCCAGGGCGATCCATAATTTTTTCATGACAGGCTGATTTTGTTTGTGTTCAATAGAATCCGAATCAAAAATAGCAAGCGGACGCCAAAAGGGTAGGGGATTAAGATATATTTAACGCATCAAACACAAGGGATGAAAAAAATTGTGCTCGCCGTGGGAGGTTCCAGCGGCTCCATTTATGCAAAAGTCCTGATGGACAGATTGGTGCAATTGCAATCCCAACTCGCTGCGGTCGGCGTAGTGATGAGCGACAACGCCCGCTACAACTGGGAACTCGAACTGGGTAACCGGGGATACAATGACTATCCTTTCACCTTTTATGACAAAAAAGATTTCATGGCACCGTTTGCGTCCGGCTCGGCCAAATACGACACGATGATCGCCTGCCCGTGTTCGATGGGCCTGATGGGACGCATGGCTGCCGGTGTTTCAGACGACCTCGTCACCCGTGCTGCCGACGTCATCCTGAAAGAACGCCGCCGCCTCATCCTGGTCATCCGCGACACGCCCTACAACCTGATCCACATCAACAACATGAAATTGCTGACTGAAGCAGGTGCCGTCATTTGCCCGGCAAGCCCGTCCTTTTACAGCAAACCCCAGACCATGGAAGCCCTCGCAGCTACCGTGGTGGACCGGGTGCTGGACCTGGCAGGGTTGGAGGTGGATACGTACCGGTGGGGCGAGAAAGGGGAAAAAGTTGATTGATTATTGATGATAAGTGATTTACTTCTGCGAATAAACGGTTGATGGAGAAGTGGTTACCAATCCAGATGCTACTCTCCTGTAACCGCCTGGTAAATTGCTTCTGCCACGGTTGCGTCTTTTAAGTACCCATCGGATCCATGCCGGTTTTTGGTGTCATTCTTTACTTTATTGTAGTTGACGACGGGCGGAGAAATGTTGAAGTGCTCTTTGCTCAAAGGATTCAAAGCGACCACATCGCGTTCGTCGTAGGCGTTGAACCAGTTTTTTGAAAGAATAGATTCGGGCATGATTAAAGGGGGCTCCGTGTATTTGCTGACGGATTTCAGGCCAAGTGGCGAACCTATGGTGATCAATTTTTTAACCTTGAGGTGGGGATTGTTTTTCAGCACAAGGTAACTGACAACTGAACCCAAAGAATGACCTACCACGACACAGGGTTCAGCATCAAAACTTTTCAGGACGTGGTCATTCACTTGTTTTTTGATGTGGTTGATGGTGAGGTACATAAAAACATCCCGGGTGAAGCTTTTCAGCGTCCAGTCACCAAATGTTTGCTTCCTGTCCAGAAAGGCCAGTAGCTTTTGGGTAATGTCCCAATTGGTTATGCCGCGGGTTTTTGTCTGCATTTCCAGCAATGCTGCTTTTTCTTTTTGGGTTTTACCGGCGTTGGTTGCCATTTCTCCGAGCATCGCTTCATAAAACTCAATTTCATCCAGTTCGCTGACAGCAGATTGCCGGCCACTTCGGGTTATGGACCTGTCCTGGGGTTCGGCTTCTGTCTCCTCTACCAGCTTTTGAAGCAACTTGCCATAGTAAGGAAACTCAATGACCGTATCCGGGGGCAATTCCCTGCCGGCTTTTTTCATGCCTTTGTTCAAAGCAGCGATCCAGTCTTTTTTTAACTCAAGTTCTTCGTACGCTTCCTGAGCGCGCCCATGGATAAGGATAAGTTTCATGTTGTGGATTTAGGTATTTACAAATCAAGTTTTTGGCCGCCTTTAAAAAGCACAAAATGCGGTTTTTTGGCACCTTTTACCAGTGCTGCTACCCTGCCTGACAAAAAAGCTTCTTCAATGTTGAGGCCTGATTTTTCTAATTTAAAATAAAACCCGACACTGAAGATTGTAGCCAGTTCGTCTCCAATGGCTACTGTAGTACCGATGACAAAAGGTACATGCCTGGCAATTGCCTGTGCTTGTTCTTCCGAATAACAGCAATTCAGAATAACCACTTTAAAATCAATTTTTATGCTTTTAAAATACTCAAATAAGGCATCCAGTCCATCTGGTGTGATCATTTCCTGACCATTCCTGTCTTCGTTCTGGACAATAAGGCCACCATATTCACCGCCTGCTTCTCCGTGGCCTGAAAAATGCAGGACATGAGGCTTTACGGTTTCCGTCGTCTCCCTGAAAGCAGTGGCATCAACGGCTCTTTGAACGGTTAGTTTGAAATCGTTCTGTCTGCTCTGTATTTTTTCCGCAATGCGCGCATATTCTTTGTCTAAGTTCAGCTTGGTGGTTCCTGCCGGGTTGGCGGTCAACATCAGGATTTTGAGCGGGCCGGTTGCAGGATCGGGCTTTTCCTCTTTTTTTCTGGTCTCGTTTTCATCTACCTCAATTGAGGCGTTATCCGGCAGTTTTTCAATTAAATAATTCAACGAAGTGGTAATCTGCGCCAGGATAATTTTTGCATCCCTCTGGTCGAGAGTACCTGCGTTGACTTCCTGTTTCAACTCCGTAAATCGGGCATGCAATAAAATGACTTCCTGGTTCAGGTTGCGGTCATGATTTTTGGCCCAGGTGTATAAAGTAGCAAGCGCGTCTTTTTGATTGGCTTCTAAAACTAATTTTTCCAAATGTGCTTTCAGTAAAACGGTGGCCATGTTGTTGGTTTCGTTAGCTAAGTGGTGATAAAATTTTATCTATATATCTTCTTTGAGTTGAGGTGTCGGACACTTCCAAAAGTGTCCGACACCTCAACTCAAACCTCGTCTAACCCCTCCTCCTTTCCAGTAAAATCATCATCATCAGCCCGAGCACGATGCGTTCTTCTTCTCCGGATTCAAATTCCGCGAGTTTGGTCACGGAAAATTGTCGGCCAAAAAATGATTGCTCTTTTTTCAGGCGCACCACCTGGGTGCCACCCGGGCGGCAAACAATATACGCAGGGTTGAAAAAGTAGCCGGAAAAGAAATTCAGCACCGGAATTTCACCCAATACAGCATCGGCCATTTTGATCCAGGCGTTTTCTTCGCGCACCACGAGGTCGGCTTGCTGGTTGCCGTCATAGATTTCATAGTGAGCTTTCCATAAGGAAGCCCAGCCTTTTCGCGCAATGCGCCCTACTTCTTTACCAAGTTGATTGGTAAAAGTGTATGCGGCTGAAAAATCAATCCACTTGTTGGCTTTGATGGTGTACTTCAGGGTGGATTTGGATTCGTTGTTGAAGACCTGCACTTCGTCAATCATTTTGAGCATTTTCTGACGAACGAAAGCTAAGGTTTGCCCCCTCCCGTCTTTTACGAGGAAATCGTTGGAAAGGGTAGAAATTTTAAAGGAGAATTCAAGGGGGAATTGCAGGTTGTCCATTTGGTGTAAGATTTGGTGATTGAATACGGATAGATACGCTTTTTGTCTGTTGAATATTATGAATAATGGTAATTTTTTATCAACGGATAAGTTTATCCCCGACTTTTACCGGTACTTCAAATTGTATTTGTACCTTAATTGGCAATTACAAAACACAAAACGATGAACCGGTTTTTACTGTTTAATTTGCTGCTGCTGGCTGGCCTGCGGGGTGTAGAAGCCCAGAAAGTCCAGCGATTTAACGAAAAAGACTTACACGTCACCTGGCAGTTGCTGACCACCGATTTTCAAAATGCGGATAAAAGTATTGCTGCACTGACGCTTCATAACCAGGGGAAAAAACTCTTTCCTGCCTCGGGCTGGACGCTTTATTTCAACTCGGTCAGGGAAATTGAAGCGGAAGGGGTAACGGGAGGTGTCGCCATTAACCACGTCAACGGCGATCTATTCAAAATGACTCCTACCGCGGCATTCAACGCCATTCCTCCCAAAGAGGCCAAACGGATTGAATTTTTTTCCGGCGGCCGTACCCTGAATGCTACCGGAGCACCTTCAGGATTATACTTAGTCTGGGACAATGACCCGAATCAGGGGTATTCGATTGCAAATTACACCATTACGCCTTTGAAGTACCAGGTCGCCGGCTTGGCCACCCCTGAAAAAGTATTTCGGCAAAACAGCATTGTCCAGGACATTCCAGCTGCCGAGTTGCCGAAAATATTTCCAACCCCGGTCAATTACAAAGCCTTGAGCGGTGAATTTTTATTGTCGGCCGGCATGATCATCCAGTCAGATGTCCTGTTTAAAAACGAAGCGGAGTATCTTTCTGAAGCGTTGGGAAAGCGGTTTGGTTCCAACAACCAGATTGTTTACGGTGGGGAAACCGGGAAAATACGCCTTCTGAAAGCGGATATGCCCCCCGAAGCATACCAGCTTTCCGTTAGCAGTCAGGGGATTTCAATTACAGCGGGGTCCGGTTCAGGTATTTTTTACGGCATTCAGTCGTTGTGGTCATTGATGCCCGCTACCGCCTGGAACGGCATTCAGGTTACAGCCATCAGCATTCCTGCAGTCGAGGTACAGGACGCACCCCGGTTTGGATACCGGAGTTTGATGCTGGACGTGGCGCGCAATTTCAAATCAAAAAAAGATATTTTCAGGGTACTTGACCTGATGGCTTTGTACAAAATGAATGTATTTCATCTGCATTTCAGTGAGGACGAGGGGTGGCGCATTGAAATTCCTTCCCTGCCCGAGCTGACGGAGGTTGGCGCCAAAAGGGGGCATACTGCAGAGGGCAAAACCATGCTGCCGCCTTCTTACGGATCAGGCCCATTGCCTAACCAAAACATGGGCAGTGGTTTTTATACCAAAGCAGATTTTATAGAAATCCTGAAATACGCCCACCGGCGGCACATTTCGGTGATCCCCGAAATTGAAACACCGGGGCATGGCCGCGCTGCCATCAAGGCCATGGACGCCCGGTATGAAAAATACATGCGGCAAGGCAAAAAACAGGAAGCAGAGCAATACCTGCTGCGCGATATCCATGACGAGTCAGTTTACCGTTCTGCCCAGCTTTGGACGGATAATGTGATGTGTGTGGCTTTACCTTCCGTGTATGCGTTTACGGAAAAAGTAGTGGACGAGTTGATGGCGATGTACAAAGAAGCCGGGGTGCCGTTGACGACGATTCACATGGGGGGGGATGAAGTGCCTGCCGGAGCCTGGGAAAAATCACCTGCCTGCCGGCAATTGATTGAGCAGGATCCGAACCTCCACGAAACTGACGACCTTTGGTATTATTATTATGGCCGCATCAACGCCATGCTTAAATCGAAGGGTCTTTTTATGTCGGCCTGGGAAGAAGCGGGCATGCGGAAAACAATGCGGGATGGTGCCAAAACCATGATTGTAAACCCCCGTTTTGCCAACAACGACATGCAACTCCACGTATGGAACAACGTTACCGGCTGGGGGGCAGAAGACTTACCCTACCGCCTGGCCAATGCAGGGTACAAAGTAGTCTTGTCGCCGGTGAGCAACAATTATTTAGACCTTGCTTACTGCATTCATCCTGAAGAACCGGGTTATTACTGGGGCGGATTTCAGGATGTTGACAAACCATTTTATTTTATTCCTTTTGATTATTACAAAACCTCCAAAGAAGGCCCGGGGGGAGATCCTGTTGACCCTGCTATCTTTGAATGCAAGGAACGGCTCACGGACTTTGGGCGGTCCAATATCGTAGGCATACAGGGGCTGTTGTGGAATGAAAACATCCGAAGCATCGAACTGATGGATTACATGCTGCTGCCTAAAATTTTGGGCGTAGCGGAAAGAGCGTGGGCAAAGGAGCCGGATTGGTCGGTGAAAAAAGACGATCCTGAATTTGAAAAACTTTACAACAAAGCCTGGTCGGTTTTTGCCAATGTGCTGGGAAAAAGAGAACTCCCAAGGCTGACTTATTTTGGCGGCGGATTCAATTACCGGATTCCTCCGGCGGGCGCGGTGGTTGAGGATGGGAAAGTTATCGTCAATCTGCAACTTCCCGGTTTTACCATCCGCTATACAACGGACGGTACGGAACCGAACCCAACGAGCAAATTATACACAGGGCCCATCGCTGATAATGGCACCGTCAAAATAAAAGTTTTTGATGCCAAAGGGAGGGGAGGCCATACAATGGTAGTTGAAAACCGAAAAATAAGCAAGCCATGACGGAAAAACTAACACTGAATAAGCCACTACCACAACGGCTGGCCTCACTGGACGCCTTGCGGGGCTTCGACATGCTTTGGATCATCGGCGTAGATGAATTGTTTTATGAACTGGCCAAAGTTTCAGATAATTCCTTTTTTGGTTTTATGGCGGCTCAACTGAACCATCCCGCGTGGCATGGCTTTTCGGCTTATGACGTTATTTTTCCTCTGTTTTTATTCATTGCAGGGGTAGCCACGCCTTATTCAACGGGCAAGCAACTCGAAAATGGGGTTGAGAAACAAAAACTGCTGTTGCGGGTCATCAAACGAGGTCTGCTCCTGGTGTTGCTGGGCGTTATTTACAACAATGGCCTGAACCTGATGCCTGTCGAAAAAATCCGCTTTGCCAGTGTATTGGGTAGAATCGGGCTCGCGTGGATGTTTGCCAACATCATTTATTTGTACGCCGGCAAAAAAGCACAGATCGGATGGTTTGCAGGCTTCCTGATCGGTTATTGGCTTCTGTTGAAATTCAATGCCGCGCCGGGATACCGCAAATGATGGAATACATCCGTCATGAGCAGGTTCGAGACCGAGCCGTCGGCAAAGGTCAGGCGGTAGGCGTTTTC
>JABWAJ010000281.1 GCA_013361075.1 Saprospiraceae bacterium
TCCGGATTTTCATTCCAGTTCTGGATGGGTCCGCCACCTCCGCTGATGATTTCCCAAACGGCAGAATCCCGGTTTGACCCCCGTGCATACATATGCGAATGCCCCGAAGTGTACATGGCTGTTTTTTCAGAAGCCCGCAATACGGGCACAATCTGATCGCGGATATAGGCAGAGCCGTCGGAAACCCAGTTTTCACAGCGAAGGGGATGATGCGCTGTACCAAAAATCCATTTCACGGAAGGGTCATTGCCGGCAGTATTGACCACATTGGTCAACCACTGTGTTTGACTGGCCCACCATTCATTGGAATTGAGCATACAAAACAAAACAGATCCAACCCGGAATGCATAATAGTGCTCATCGTTGGTCCCTGCAATGCCATTGTACAGCAAATCGGGGTCATTGAATTCAAAATGTGGAAAATAATAAGAAAGATCACTATTTTGGTAATATTCATGGTTCCCGACAACTGTCATGGTTGGAATATTTCCCGACAAATTGCTCAAGGGGTCGAAATGCATGGAAGTGTACTGCGACAACACGCCTGCATCCACATTATCGCCTTGCTTGAGGATGAGGTGGACCTGATCTTCCAGTACAGGTCCGTATTTTTCAATCATTTTTTCTTTGGCAGCCTGAAATGTGCGTTGAGCAGTGACGGGGTGCTGGGTATCACCAACCACGAGCACCCGGATATGGCCGGTGGCAGTTGCCGGATTTTGATAGGTCCGGAACCGAAAAACCGGAGACGTTTCTGCGCCCGTTTTCACCTGATAATAATAAGGTGTATTGGGTTGCAATCCGCTTATTTTCACCCGGTGCCACAGGTATTGTGCTGAAAAGGTATGGAGGTCGCCCGTTGCTGTATTGTTGAGGGCATCCGGGGCATCTCCCCAAATGACCGTGCTTTCTGTGCCCGTAGTGGTACGCCAGCTGACCCAAACGCTGTGATCGGTGAGGGATTGCAGGTACGGTTTCAATGTTTGAGCAAACAAAACCGTGCTTTGCAGTAAAAGAGCGGGCAAAAGCAGAGCAGCAGACAGGCGCCTGGATTCCATGAGCTTCGATTTTAGTCGCAACTATTTTATGATTCATTCCACACCAACCGCGTGCAGTGCTTCCGTTTTTTTGAATTTGAATTCTTTTGCTGCCTTGATAAAAGAAACAAAAAGCGGATGTGGGTTTTCGACTGTACTTTTTAACTCCGGGTGGAATTGAACGCCAATAAACCAGGGGTGGTCTTTTAACTCTACCACCTCTACCAGATCCGAGGCCGGATTGATCCCACTTGGAATAAGCCCCGCTTTTTCAATTTTTTCGCGGTAAGCATTATTGAACTCGTACCGGTGGCGGTGCCGCTCACTGATTTTTAGCTGACCATAGATGCTGTGCGCTTTCGACTTGCGCCGCAATTCACAATCGTATGCCCCGAGGCGCATGGTACCCCCTTTTGTGGTAATGTTTACTTGATCAGGCATCAGATCTATAACGGGTTCTTTGGCTTCCGGGTCAATTTCAGTAGAAGTTGCTTCGGTAATGCCCAGCACATTTCTCGAAAACTCAACCACGGCACACTGCATGCCCAGACAAATTCCAAAAAATGGAATCTGATTCTCCCGGGCATACCGGATGGCTTTGATTTTTCCGGCAATTCCGCGTTCTCCAAAACCGGGAGCAACGAGGATGCCGTCGAGGTCTTCCAACTGCCGGATTAAAGATGCTTCATCGGTGTCTAATTTTTCGGAGTGGATGGCTTCCACTTTTACCCGACATTCGTTCATGGCACCGGCGTGGACAAAGGATTCATAGATAGACTTATAAGCATCCTGGAGTTCATTGTATTTGCCAACGAGCCCAATTTTTACTTCCTGAGTTGGCGACTTTAGTTTTCCAAGGAAATTTTTCCAGGCGCGCAGGTTGGGTTCCTGCTTGTCGGGCAGTCGTAGTTTGGATATGACTGTAGTATCGAGGTGTTCCTTCAGCATCAGGATGGGCACATCGTAGATGCTTTCTGCATCAATGGCTTCAATGACAGAGCCGATTTCCACATTGCAGAACAGGGCCAGTTTTCGCCGGAGGTCTACACTCAGGGGGTGTTCAGTACGGCAAACCAAAATATCCGGTTGGATGCCTGTTTTTTGTAATTCTTTAACCGAGTGTTGTGTTGGCTTGGTTTTCAGTTCTTTAGCTGCATTCAGGTAAGGCACGAGGGTCAGGTGAATGACGATGCAGTTGTCGCGTCCCAACTCCCAACGCAACTGGCGCAATGCCTCCAGATAGGGAAGCGACTCAATATCGCCTACCGTTCCCCCCAATTCAGTAATGACGATATCGAACCGGTTTTGGGCACCCAGCAGTTTAGCCCGGCGCTTTATTTCGTCGGTGATGTGTGGGATGACCTGTACCGTTTTTCCCAGGTATTCTCCTGCGCGCTCTTTTTCAATAACGGTTTGATAAATTCGGCCCGTAGTGACATTGTTGGCCTGGGATGTTGGCCGGTTAAGAAAGCGTTCGTAATACCCAAGGTCGAGGTCCGTTTCAGCACCGTCGTCGGTCACATAACACTCGCCATGCTCGTAAGGATTGAGCGTGCCTGGGTCCACGTTGATGTAAGGATCAAATTTTTGGATGGTAACGGAGAATCCGCGTGCCTGAAGCAATTTCGCTAAAGATGCAGAAATGATGCCTTTACCCAGTGAAGAAGTAACGCCCCCCGTAACAAATACGTACTTTGTCATAGATTGTTTGTGATGTTGACTTTAAACACAGGCAATCGGATGCCATCTTATGGCCGGTAATTGAATTACTTTCCGCCGCCTTCGTATCATTACGGGACGTAAAGGTACTTATATCGACTCAGGATTCGTTAATTTTTTTGTAATTTCATTGCAGGAATGCAATTATATCCGTTTGTGGTAGGTTTGCGAATTTATACGCTTCAAAATTTACCGCATGGGTATAAAGCCTGTGGAGTTTGTACCTTTGCA
Organism: Saprospiraceae bacterium; assembly: GCA_013361075.1. Classification (GTDB taxonomy): domain Bacteria; phylum Bacteroidota; class Bacteroidia; order Chitinophagales; family Saprospiraceae; genus JABWAJ01. The sequence goes on from JABWAJ010000281.1 coordinate 2,988, forward strand.
TAAATAGAAGAAAACATAACAACCAATGTCTATGACTCGACGACTTGCCCTGTTGTTGCCGGCAGCCATCCTTACCATTTCAATGTACGGCCAGCAAACAACTGTTTTCACAGAAGCCAACGAAGCTTACAAACGCGGCACGACTTTTCTGGATCAGTCGCTTTTCGCAAAAGCCCAGCAAGAGTTTAAAAAAACGATTGAATTGCTGCGGCCGGTGAACGAACCACAAGCTGAGCTGCTGCGCACCAAAGCTGAATTCAACCGGGCCAGGTGTGCGGTGCAGCTTAATGCCAAAGACGGAGAAAAACTCATCCTTGATTTTATCCGTACCCATTCCCCCGATCCGATTGCCAATGAGGCGCTGATTGAGATTGCAAACTATTACTACAATACCGATCAGTACGAAAAAGCCATCGAATTTTATGGCAAAGCGCCCTCTTCCGGAATGACCAAAGAGCAGCGCACTGAAGTGAAATTCAAAACCGGCTATGCTCACTTTGTGCAAAAACGCTTTGCCAAAGCAAAAACCAGTTTTAAGGAAATAGCCTCCATTGAAGGGGAATATTACGAACCGGCAAACTACTACCTGGGCATGTGCCAGTTTTTTGAAGGCAACTACAGTGAAGCCATCAAACAGTTCCGGATCGTGGAGAAAAAAAACAAGTACAAAGCGCAGATTCCTTATTACATCGCCCAAATTTATTTTGCCGAGCGGCAATACGATGAACTCATCAATTATGCGGGCGCTAAAGTCAACGAACGGGGAGTTCAAAACTACAAAGAACTGCGGCAATTGCTTGGGCAGGCCCATTTTGAAAAAGGCAATTACGAAGAAGCGCTGGAACACCTGGAATATTACGCGGCGAATACCGGCAAGCTTCGGCCCGAAGAATTCTATCAATTGGGATTCACGCAGTACAAAACCAACAATTACCCCAAAGCCGTACAAAGCTTTAAAGAACTTACCGGCCTCGATTCCAAATTGGGGCAAATGGCCATGTATTATTTGGGTGATTGCTACCTGAAGCTGAACCAAAAAGCAAATGCCCGCACGGCTTTTGCCGATGCCAAGCGCATGACTTACGACCCGCAGTTGTCGGAAGATGCCTTGTTTAATTATGCCAAACTGAGCTATGAGCTGAAAGACCCGCGCGAAGCCATTGCGGCTTTGCAAACCTTTAGACCGACTTCCAAATACTACAATGAAGCGCAAGGGCTTATGGGGGATATATTTCTGAGCTACCGCGATTACAAGCAGGCAATGGAAGTGATCGAAAAAATTCCCGAAGCTAACCGGACGCCGCAGCTGAAAGAAAGCTACCAGAAAGTGGCTTATTTCCGGGGGTTGCAGTTGATGGGAGAAAACAACCTTCCGGAGGCAAAGGCCCATTTCGACAAAGCCATGAAAAACCCGGTAGATCCCCGCACCAAAGCACTCACCATTTACTGGCAGGCTGATATCGCCCACCAGCAGGAACAGTATCCGCAAAGTACCAAATTGATGGATCAGTTCTTGACCCTGGCAAAAACGCTGAGCAACCTTCCGGATGAATCATCGCTGTTCACGGCCAACTACATACAGGGGTACAACTACCTGAAGCAGAATAACTACACTGCTGCCCTGGGCTTTTTCCGCGAAGCGACTACGGGAATCAAGCGAAATAAAAACTTCATCAACAGCGCTGATGTAAAGAATAAAGTACTTGGTGATGCTACCATGCGCGCCGGTGACTGCCATTTCAAACGCAACCAATACAATGAAGCGGTCAACTATTACGATGAAGCCATTGATTCCCGTTACGCCGGATATGTGTATGCCATTTACCAAAAAGCCATCATTGAAGGACTTCGGGGGCGCACTACAGATAAAATTCTTGCACTGGAGCGAATTTCGAAGGAATTTCCGGACTCTGAGTACGCCGATGATGCACTCCTGCAATTAGGCGTCACCTATCAGGAGATGGGCCAGCTTAGCAAGGCCATCGTACCGCTCAGGCAGCTGGTCAGCGATTACAAAAACAAATCAGACCTGATAGTACAGGCATTGCTGCAACTGGGCCTCGTGAGCTACAACCAGGGTAGCCCCGAAGCTGCCATCAACTATTACAAGCAGGTGTTTTCCTACAACCCTGCTCCGGGGGAGGCGAGCTTAGCGCTTGCAGCACTGGAAGAAATTTATGTGAGAGACCTTGGCAAAACGGATGAGTATTTCGCTTTCCTCGAAACGGTGCCTGGCTATAAAGTGGACAATGCTTCCAAGGACTCGATCAATTTTAAGGCAGCGGAAGTCCAGTTTGAAAATGCCAATTACAGCCGTGCTGTGGAGTCTTATTCCGACTATATCCGCAAATACCCCAATGGCCGGTCTATTTTATTGGCCTACTTCCACCGGGGAGAATCTTATGCCGCGCTGAAGCGCTATTCGGAAGCACTGAAAGACTACGAATACGTGATCGGACGCGGCCAAAGCCAACATTATGTAAAAGCGCTCGAAAAGGCGGCGCTTATCGCTTACAACCACGAGCAGAACTTCAACAAATCCTTCGATTTGTACACCAAAATGGAATCTTCGGCAACCAGCGAAACCATGCGGTTTGAAGCCCAGTTGGGGGCCATGCGCAGCGCTTACCGCATTGGCAACACCCAGGCGGTTTTGAGTTTGTCGCGCAAAGTGGCCAACAACCCGAACGCTACAACTGCACACAGAGCGACTTCCAATTTCTACATCGGCAAAATTTCATTCGACCAGCGCGACTACGACAATGCCATGTCGGCACTCAACGAAGTAGTGCGCCTGAGCGACAACGAACAAACAGCCGAAGCACGCTACCTGATCGCCAATATTTATTACCTCAAGCGCGACCTGAATAAGTCGCAGGAGCTGTGCATCAATGCCAACAAAGAAAGTTCTGCATATCCCTACTGGGTGGCCAAAAGTGTCATTTTGCTTTCGGATATTTTTGCAGACAAAGGCGATTTGTACAATGCCCGTGCGGCTTTGGAAGCTTTGTTGGAAAACTACGACGAAGATCCGGAATTGGTGAATATCGCCAAATCTAAACTGGCTAAAATCAACCAGCAACTGAACTCGTCGAGCAGGCTGAGTCGCGAGACCGATTCCAATATTCTGGATTTAGACCGGGGGAATTGATATTGGGCAGGGACAAGCAATGAAATTTTCGTTCATTGGATTTTTGCAATCATCAAAACGAATCAAGAACATGACTAAGATAAGAATAGCGCTGTTGATGTTGATTATGGCCTCTTTTTCAGGGGCTTTGCAGGCGCAAAAGGACCTCCCTTCAGGACAGGTAGACGTTGTAAAAAATTTTGAAGCGCGCCTGTTGGAAACGGAAAAAATCGGACTGAAGCCGGGCTTGCCGCAATTGGATACCGCAACCCGTCGCCAAAAATACGATGTAATTCCCAAAACCCTCGCCGTTGAATACCTGCCCCCAAAAATCCGTCCGCTGGGTATGCGCAGCGAAGCGGTGGCTCAGGGTTACAATGGCTATGCGCGTTTGGGTGCCGGATTTCCGGGCTCATTTTTTGGGGAAGGGTCTTACAACATAGCGAAAAAGAACCTCGACTTTGGGTTAAACTTGCTTCACCATTCGGCGAACAATACCAGGAATACGGAAAACCAGCGGTTCAGCGACAACAATTTCGGGATCAACGGGACGTATTATTTTGACCAGGGCTTTGCTGTAGGGGCCAACCTCGGCTATTCGCGCAATTCGGTCTATTATTATGGTTACAACGACCTGAACGAAGAAACCGGCACCGATTTTAGTTTTGAACCGGACGAAGTGAAGCAGCGTTTTTCTACCTTCAACGCCGGCGTGAGCATTTTTAACGGTGTAAGAACCCAGGGCGACCTGAATTACCACGCCGGGGTTAAGTTCTATAACCTCAACGACAACTATGCAGCCCGGGAAACCGGCTTCGAACTCGATTTGAACGCCACCAAGTGGTTTAGCGAAAAGCACCCCCTGAACATTGGGTTAAAAACCGACCTGACTGCCTACCGCGACACAGGAAAACAATCGTTGAACAACTTTTTCCTGCAACCGAATTTTACGTTCCATGGCGAACGTTTCCGGGCAAAGATCGGTGTCAACATCGCTAACAGCAACGATAAGTTTTCTTTCTTCCCCGATGTAGAGGTCAGCGCCAACATCATTGAAGGCGTTGTTGGGGCTTTCATCGGTGCAGAGGGCAGTTTGCAAAAAAATGATTTCCGCTCACTGAGTGAATACAATCCTTTTGTTTCCTCCAGGGTTAATATTCAGAATACCAGCTACATCCATTATTACGGGGGAGTAAAAGGCAATATCTCCGGGGTAGACTACAATGCGCAGGTGGGTTACAAACAG
>JABWAJ010000282.1 GCA_013361075.1 Saprospiraceae bacterium
ATCTGTCGCAAACCTCGAATTCACGCAATTCTCTTAACATCTAATTCATCTGCCCTTAATTCATGCGTGATGTGGCGTAGGTTTCTTTGCACTTGAAATTATACGACAAAAATGAGGTTTTTAGCAACACTAACAGCAGTATTGATCACAACGGTACTGTTAGCGCAGAAGGGATTCATTTCAGGCACAGTTACGGAGAAGGATAATGCCGATGCTCCGGCATTGGGCGCAATCATTCGCGTAGACAGCACAAGTTTTGGTGCTCCTGCAGACTTTGACGGAAAGTACAAGATCAGTGTTCCACCCGGAACTTATAATGTGTCATGTAAATACACAGGTTACGCGCCTGTAGTGATTAAAGGTGTTGTTGTAACTTCCGGCAAAACAACAGTCGTTGATTTCCCATTGGAAAGAGCGGCCTTGCTCATCGGAGATTCCAGTGGAATTGTGATTTACGGGGTAAAGCCGACATCTTCTCAGGCTACGATCAATGAAGACATACATAATGGAAATCAGGCTGCAGACGGACAAGGGCAATCTGAAATTAAAAAGACCGTTGCAACAGATGCGGGTCAGGTAGCTCGCAGAATTCCCGGAGTTACTCTGGTTGACAATCGCTTCATCATCGTACGCGGATTATCTGAACGATACAATTCAGTACTTCTGAACAATGTGCTTGCTCCTTCTGTTGAATCAGATGTTAAAGCGTTTTCATTTAATATGGTTCCTGCTTCGATGATTGATCGATTCATGGTTTATAAATCTCCTTCACCGGACATGCCGGGCGAGTTCGCGGGTGGTGTTGTTCGTATTACAACCACAGATATTCCGAATCAGAACAGCCTTGTAATCGGTTATGCAACCGGTTTTCGTAACGGTACGACATTTGATCCTTTCAGTTTGAATAAAGGAGAAAGTTCTGATTTCATCGGTCTTGGAGCATCGTCACGTGCATTGCCTTCAACTTTTCCATCCAATGTCCGCAACCTGACCACAGCGCAGGAAATTCAGGACGCCGGGCGCAGTTTGAAGAATAACTGGGGGTATGAAACATTCAATGCGCCCTTGGATCATCGTTTCAACGCTACTTATTCTCTCCGAGTGAGTAAACCGAAGTATCAATTCGGGAATATCACATCAGTGAATTATTCAAGTACATATCAGAATTTGACTTCACAGCGTTCCGACTATAATATGTATGATTCGGTATTGGGAATGAGCGATACCGTCTTCAATTATTTTGACAATGTAAATACACACAGTGTTCGCGTGGCATTGGTTCAGAACAATGCATTCCGTTTCGGTAAAGCAGGGCAGCATCGCATCAATATCAAAAACCTCATGAATCAAATGGGAGATAATGAGACTTCCCTTCGTGATGGAGTTAATATTGAAGAAGGAAATTACCGTCGTGAATATTCTTACCGATACACACAGCGATTCGTGTACACCGGTCAGTTAATGGGAGAACACAGTTTCAATAAAGAAAGAACTCGTGTAGATTGGACAATCGGTTATTCTGCTGCAAGAAGAAGTGATCCGGACTGGAGACGTGCTCGTTATACGCTTTCATTCGGTTCCGCTCCTGACGATCCATACATGCTCTACATTCCGAACAGCGCGCAGCCATTCTATATCGGCCGATTGTATATGGAAATGCAGGAAGACATTGTCGCAGCAACATTCAATGCAGAGCAGGATATCACTTTGGGTGCGGATTCCGCTACAAAGAAAACCGGATATACTTTCACGTTGAAAGCAGGAGGATATTACGAGAATAAAGAAAGAAGCTTCGGAGTACGTAACATCGGTTATCGTGCTGCGTCTATTGCAACTTACGGAAACACCGCACTGATGGCTTTGCCGATTGAGCAGGTGTTTATGGAAGAGAATATCAACTCTGCAAACGGACTTGCAATTGATGAGGATACCAAGAAAGCCGATCAGTATTATGCCGCAAAGGTATGGTAAGATTCGGCAATTTTTTCACATTTTTTCTTCTAAATCTTTCAGCAGGAGCCGCAATGCGCCTGCTGAAAGGAAAATTTCAACCAAACTGATGGCCAGCGATGCAATCATGAGGAGCAAGCTCAGGGCAAATAGCACCTTTGCCCATACCTGCCAGCCCGAATACACCAAAAACATGGTGACCACACAAAACAGGATGCTGGCCACGGCCACTACCTGCATCCAGCGGATCAGCATGAGCCGGCGCCGCAGGTTGGAGATCTGGGCGACGAGGCTGATGTGCTGGTTTTTTTCGTAGTCGGAGTACAGCTTGCGGATGAGGTTGGCAATGGCCAAAAACTTATTGGTATAGGCCAGCATCAGCAACGATACCCTGGGGCAAACGGCTGTTGTCGTAGCTGATTTGCCCGGTGCCTACCTGCTGGAAGTTTACAATACTGACAATGGATGCCATTCAGTAGACCTTGTCCAGGTCTTTCAAAGCGATGTAATTCCCCGGATTATTTTTCCCAATACCATTTTCCCCTGCCAGCAGGATTCTTTCCGGCTGACATCTTTTGTGGACCCGCCGGATGGCATTTTTTCCTATACCTGGTCGGGTAGTGGCATTATTGGAAATACAGACAGCGCTTTTGTAAGCATCAATAGCCCGGGGGTCTACATCCTGACGGTCACCGACCTGACCGGAAACTGTACGACCATAGATACCGCTTTTGTTATTGAGCAAAACTGCGAACCATGCCTGACGCTGGTAGAACCAGCCAGCCTTACCTGCACCAATGGTACAGCCATACTCGAAGTCAGTTTTTGTGAACCTTGCACCGGATGTACCCTGCAATGGACCACAAATGGCAGCGGTATCCTGATTTCCGGCGAACAAACGCTGACTCCGCTGGTGGGCGCGGCAGGCATTTATACGCTTGTTGCTACCGATACTTTAGGGTTTCAGGCTACCCTGAATGTTACTGTCACGGCTGCAACAAACCCGGTTGCTGATGCAGGCCAGGACAGACTGATTACCTGCGATAGTCTTTCGGTAACTTTGGGTTCATTCAACACACCGGCAGGAGCTGATATCGTTTACCAATGGAGTGCTATCGGAAGCGGGGTGCCCTCCCCCGATAATGAACGGTTCACTTCCGTAAATGTCCCGGACAATTATGTATTGGAAGTGCTGAACCTTCAAACGGGTTGTTCTGCCACCGATACCGTTTTGGTAGGTATCAACCAGATTACTCCGCTGGCGGAAGCCGGTCCTGATGCTGAAATTACATGCTCCCAACCACTGGTGGTATTGAACGGTACAGGCTCAACCCTTGGAAGCAACATTACTTATTCGTGGACAACCGGAACCTCTGGTTGCATTCAGGGGGCAGCAACGCTGAATCCTATAGTCAGTTGTCCGGGAATTTACCGGATCCTGGTCAGGAATACCCTCAATGGCTGCACTGCCATTGACAGCGTTTTGGTAGAAAATGAAAATGTGCTTCCTCCGCTGCTGGCCATCCCGGATACCTCACTGACCTGCACCCGGACAGAGGTATTGCTTACAGGCAATGCCCCGGATTTGACCGGTTATACTACTCAATGGTGCATACTGGACGCCAGCAATAATGTAGTACCCGGTTCGTGCATGCCTGGCCTCGAATTTTTGGCCACGCAACCCGGACGTTACCGGTTTACCCTTCAAAATGATACGACCGGATGTATTGCCATCAGAAACGTTACTGTTTTGGATGCCCGGCAAATACCCGCAGTTGAAGCAGGCACATCAGCAACACTTTTTTGCACTCAGGACAGCCTGATTCTGAGTGGCAGCGCCGATCCCAATCTGGAATATCAATGGAGTGCATTTGGGGGAAGCCTGATCAACAATGCCCAAACGTTGTCTCCAACCATTTATCAACCAGACACCTACGTCCTCCAGGTGACTAATGTGCTTACCAATTGTGTAGCCAGAGATACGGTTGTCATTTTACAGGATCTTAATGCTCCGTCTGGCAGCATCGGACTTCCGGATACCCTGAATTGCACAGTAAATGCGGTTACCTTAAGTGGCCAGGGTACTACCGCCAGTGGAAATATTGTTTGGGAATGGGCAACAAATGAGGGCAATATCCTTAGTGGTGCAGCAACCCCAACCCCGGTTGTCAATCAGAGAGGTTTCTATTTCCTGACCATCAAAGATCCGGTTAACAACTGCACCGCCTCGGACACGGTTTTTGTTGAAGAGAACAGGTTTTCTCCCAATATTTCTTTGGCTGGATTTCCGGGGCTGCAATTGACCTGCACGGAAGATACCCTCACCTTTGATGCATCCGGTTCTGCCTCTGCAACAGGCATGCCTTTGTCCTTTCAATGGGATGTGATTGCTTTGGGCAACCTGATTGGCAATCCAACTGCATCTATTGTTCAGGCGGACCGTGTTGGCACCTACCGACTCATCGTAACGGACGTGAGCAACACCTGCCGGGATACACTCACTGTTCCGCTTGGTGCCAGCATCACAACTCCTGTGGCTGTCGTGGCCCCGCCCCTGCCTCTGGGATGTGCTGATACGGAAACCACCCTCAATGCAACAGGCTCTTCTGAGGGACCTCAATTCAGGTACGAATGGCGGGACCCGGCCGGCAATTTGCTTCCGCAAACCGGTCTCTTACTTCAAGCTTCCGAGCCAGGTACTTATTCCTTTACGGTCTTCAATACCAATAATGGTTGCCAAAGCGAAGCCCTGGTAACTGTGATTGAAAACCAGACGCTGCCTTTCGCAGTTGCAGAAGCAGAGGGTTTACTGGATTGTGAAACACAGGAAGTACTGCTGGACGGCTCAAACTCCTCTACGGGCCCGCAATACGTTTATACCTGGTCAACGACTGTCGGAGTAATCCTGTCTCCCGTTAATGAAATTGCGGTCAATGTGGGTGCAGCAGGCCCTTATGTCCTGACCGTGCGCGATGTTCTCAACGGATGCGAAGCGAAAGATACCGTACAGGCCGAAGCAGTAGGAAATTTTATTAGTGGAGCTACGCTGTCGCTTTTGCCTCAAGCCTGTGATGGTCAAAATGGAGGAACCATTGTTGTGGAATCCATACAAGGCGGAACGGAGCCCTTCTTTTTCGCCCTGAACAGTACGATTTTTACGGCGACCCAAACCTTCCGGTACCTGTTGCCCGGCGAATACCGGCTCCAGATTCAGGATGCCAATGGTTGCGAATGGGATACCCTGCTTACCATGCCCGAACTAATGCCGCCAACGGTAGATTTAGGGCCCGACATCAATATGGAATTGGGAGATACCATTCGCATCGAAGCCTTGGTCAACGCTCCCTACGAAAGCCTGCTCTGGTCACCATCCTCTGCGTTTGCTGACCCAACAGTGCCGGTTCAACGGGTAAGTCCGTCCGAAACCATGGCCTTTACCGTAGTGGTTCGCGATGAATTCGGTTGTGTGGGATCCGACGACATTCTCATTACCGTATCAAAACCCAGCCCTGTTTTCATTCCGGATGCGTTTTCGCCAAATGGCGACGGACAAAACGATGTACTGATGATTTTTGGTGGCAAGGGAGTTCGAACCATTGAGGCGTTCAATATATTTGACCGGTGGGGAAATCTGGTTTTTGGGCAACGGCAGTTTCAACCCAACGACCCGGCTTTTGGCTGGGATGGCAATTTTGAGGGCCGTCCAATGAATGCAGCGGTTTATGTGTATTATGCAGAAGTTGTGCTTGAAAACGGCGAGGTCATACCGTTGAAAGGAGATATTATTTTGATGAGGTAGGGAAATGCATTATCGCTGCCGGCTCAGTTTTTCCATCAATCCTTCTTTCAGATTTTCGCTGATGGGCAGCCTTTCTTTGCCGATTTTCACCGTATTTCCTTCAATGAATTCGATGGCCGACAGGGCAATGACATAAGAGCGATGGATTCGGAAAAATTGTTTTGGTGGCAATTGTTGCTCCACTGTACTGAGTCGTTCTTTCGTGAGCAGCATTTTGTCTTTGGTAAAGATTTTTACGTAATCACCGTAAGCCTCAATGTATACAATATCCTGAAAATCAACTTTAAATAGTTTTTTATCTACCTTAGCCATGAGAAAGTCCGGGGGTGCCTCTTCTGGCAGAGCGTTGGCAGCCAACCTGTCTGCTGCCCGGTTTACTGCCTTGAGAAAGCGCTCCTGCGAAAAAGGTTTCAGCAGGTAATCTACCGCTTCCAGTTCGAAGCCCTCCACGGCAAACTCCGGGTAAGCTGTCGTAAAAATAACCAATGGCTGTTTATCCAATGATTTCAGCAGGCTGATGCCCGAAAGCCTGGGCATGTTGATGTCGAGAAACATCAAATCTACAGGCAGGCGGCGCAAAGTTTCCATGGCTTCAAAGGCATCACCGCAGGTGGCAAGGAGTTCGAGCCGGGGCAGATCAGCGGCGTATTTTTCAATAATTCTGAGCGAAAGTGGCTCGTCATCTACAGCAATGCAGCGGATGGGTGTCATGCCAGTTCGATTTTTAATACGGCAGTGAAGGTACTGATTCCATCGGTGATGAGGAGTTGGTGCTTACCGGGATAGAGCAGATTCAACCGGCGGCTCAGATTCTCCAGCCCGACTCCGCCGCTGTATTGGCCTTTTTCCACGTCATCAATAGCCCCCTTGTTGTTTTCAGTTTTAAAAATTAATTGATTTTCAGTTATTTGTAGTTTAATTTTGATAAATGCCCCCTCTACGTCCCCTTTAATGCCGTGTTTGAACCCATTTTCCACTAAAGGCAGAAACAGCAGCGGAGCAACTGCTTTTTGCTCAGGGTTTCCGGTGACGTCAAAACTAATTTTGGCCTTCCCTCCTACCCGGAGCTTTTGCATTTCCACATAATTCCACAGGTGGGCAATTTCTTTACTCAGGGACACGAAGTCGGCATTGGATTCGTAAAGCAAATACCGCATCATCTCAGAAAGCCTTAGAATGATTCCCGGCGTGCGTTCGTCTTTGTCAAGGGCAAGTGAATACAGGTTATTCAGGCTGTTGAATAAAAAATGGGGATTCACCTGCGATTTCAGGGCGCTTAGTTCGGCAGCAAATTTTTCACGTTCCAGCCGGCGGAGTTTGTCCTGAATTTCCCGGTATTTAAACCAGGTTTTAGACAACTCAATCAGGGACGTTAAAACCAGATATGCGCCGATAAATTGGGCAATTTCCCAGAATTCGTAATAGGCAATAAAATAATAACCGGGAAACAGAATATCGCACAGGTAATTAAAAATCAATAAATTGAATCCAATTCCGGCAGCAGTAGTCAGGATCAGCAGAAAAAAATACAGTCCAAATTTTCCTTTTTGCAAATACACCGGAATGAGCAACGATAAATTCAGGTACACCGCCGGCCAGAT